>JAUUZX010000127.1 GCA_030592025.1 bacterium
CTTCCTGACGGGCCATCCCCACGACATGCACCCGCACCTCATGGACGCCATCGGGCGCCTGGACAAGGTCTGCCCCTGGCTCCACGTGCCCATCCAGAGCGGCAGCGACGGCATCCTGCGGCGCATGAAGCGCCTCCACACCCGGGACGAGTACTACGCCATGGTCGACCACGCCCGCCGGGTCATCCCCGACGTGAGCTTCTCTTCGGACTTCATCGTGGGGTTCCCGGGGGAGACCGACGCCGACTTCGAGGATACCCTTGAGGTGATCCGGCGCGTGAAGTACGATCAGGTCTTCTCGTTCAAGTACTCGGAACGACCGGGCGTGCCGGCGGCCAAACTCGCCGACGACGTGACGGTCGCCGAAAAGAAACGGCGTCTGGCCGCGCTCATGGCTGCCCAGGACGAGGTCTGGGAGGCCTCCGCGCAGTCCTACGTCGGGCAGACGTGGACGGCGGTCGTCGAGGGCGAGGCCCGTCGTCCCCAGGGGGCCCTGCGCTTGCGCACGGCCAACAACCGCAAGATCCTGTTGGAGAACGCGACGTTCGAGGTGGGCAGGTCCCTGGCCCTGCGCATCACCGGCGTCAGCAACACCACTTTCCTGGGTGAACTCAAGGCCTGACGCCCCGGGGCGCGGCCGGAGAAACGAGGTTCGACCGTGTGGGTGATCAAGGGACTGCTCTTCCTGGCGCTGCTTTTCGTGCTGGTCTACTTCTTCGTGACGAACGCCGCCCAGTCCGTCGACCTTTCCGTCTTTGGACGGGACTATCTCGGCGTGTCCATCTACTGGGTCGTCGTCATCTGCTATCTCCTCGGGTTCGCCACGAGCTTCGTTCTGGCCGGCCTGCGGGAATTCCGGTTCCACCGGGAGATCGGCCAACTCAAGCGTGAGGCCAAGCGCAAGGACCGCGAGATCGCCGACCTGCGCACCCTGCCCCTGAGGGACACCACCGAGGTGACGGTAGCCGCCGCTGGAGAGGACACCGCCCGTGAGTAGTCCTCTCATCCTGGTCGGCGTCGTGGTGGTGGCCGCGGTCGCCGGGGTGCTGTGGTCCCTCTTTCGCCGCTCGGAAGGGAAGCAGGGCGACTCGGGGTACCTCCACGCCCTGGAGCACTGGCTCGCCGGCGACGAGGACGAGGCCGCTCGCCTGCTGACCGAAGTGGTGCAGGACGATCCCTCGTCCGTCGACCCCTACCTGCAACTTGGAAACCTCCTGCGTCGACGTGGCGACGCCGCCCGCGCCGCGGTGCTGCATCGGGGCCTGACCGTGCGCCCGGGCCTCACCCGCGACCAGCGCGTGACCATCGGCCTCGCCCTGGCCGAGGATCTCAACGCCCTCGAGCGCTGGGACGAGTCCGGCGAGGTCCTGGACGAACTCGTGCGCGACGCCACCGGCCGCTCCGCCTACTGGCGTGCCCGCTTCACCCACCAGGACGGCCAGGGCAACGAACCCGACGCCGCGCGCGCCCTCAAGACGGCGGCGCGTTTCTGCCCCGAACGGGACCGGACCTGGTTCCGCGCAGCCTACACCTCCTACCAACTCGACCGCGCTCTGCGCCACGCCGGAGCCGGCGAGGCGGGGGAGGCCAAGGCCCGGCTCAAGGACGTCGCCAAGAACCCCGCCGCCACCGCCCGCATCGCCCTCGTGCGTGCCGTACTCGCTGCTGTGGAGGGCGACGCCGCACGGGCCCTGACCGTCGCTTCGGAGGAGCTGCTGGACAGCCCCCAGGAGTTGGCCGTCTTCCTCCCGCTGCTGCAGGACGTGCTCCTGGAGACCGGGCAGTTCGCCCGCACGGTGCCCATCCTTGAGCGTGCCTGCCAGTCCGAACACGCGCCGCCCCGCCTGTGGATCAACCTGGCGCTGCTTTACGAGAAGCTCGACCAGCGCGAGAAGGCGCTGCGTCTGCTGGAAGCCAAATCGGGGAACCCTGGCCTGACCCCCGACGCCGCCGCGCCCTACCTGCGACACTTGGCCCGGGAGATCCCCGACACCGACATGGGCCGGGCCTGGAATCAGTTGGCCATGCCCAAGCCGCCCAGTGTCTGGACATGTGCAGCCTGCGGCCACGTGGCCTCGGGCGTGCGTTGGTTCTGCCCGTCCTGCCGGGCTTTCGAGACCTTCCGGACCGGCGCCGCCCGGCGGGAAGGGGACCCCTCATGAGTCGGCGCGCCCTCGGCGGCACAGCGGTGATCGCCGTTCTCGTCATCGCGGCCGCTCTGGCCGGCGCCCAGGACCTCACCCACCTCCTGGCCGACGCCCGTTACGACGACGTCCGCACCGCCCTCGAGTCAGCCGACGAGGCACCCACCAGCGGCATCGGCCGCTTCAGCGCGGCCCGCGTCGCCACCAGGACCGCCGACGCCCTCGCCCTGCTCGCCACCGACGAACTCACCGATGATCCGGACCTGGTCGCCGTCGTGCTCGACCGCGCGGGCATCCTGCTGGGAGCCGGACGCTACCAGGAGTCCCTGACCACCTTGCAACCGCTGCTCGACGCACCCCCGGAATCCGGCATCGGCCAGGCCCACCTCATGGCCGGCCTCGCCCTGAGGGCCGCTGGTGACGACAAGAGCGCCGAACGCATGCTCGCCACCGTGAGACCCGGCGACCCGGCCTTCGCCGCGGCGCGCACCGCCCTCGGCGACCTGGGCCTGGCCCACGGCGACGCCCACCTGGCCCTGCGCTACTACGACGCCGCCGGTGGTGGCCGCGCCTACGCCGGGCGCTGGCGCGCCTACCGCCTCCTGGGGGAGGACGCCGACGCCGACGCCATCTTCAGCGACCTCCAGCAGGACCACGCCGACGGGATCGCCCTCCTCGAGATCCGTCACCTGAGGGGCGCCGAAGAGGAGGCCGCCCAGGCGCGCCTGGCCGCCGTCATTACCTCTGCCGACAGCACGACCGTCACCGCGCCTGCCGTCCCCGGTGGCCGCTACACCCTGCAGGTGGGGGCCTACCGCGACCGCCGTCTCGCCCTGGACGTGGTGCGCCGTTTCCGGACCCTCGTACCGGAGATGCGCATCGACGAGGGACGCGACGACCGGGGCCAGGCCCTGTTCAAGGTTCGCAGCGGCTATTACATGAACCCCGCCCTCGCCCGCAGCGAAGCCACCGCACTCCAACGCCGCCTCGACGTGGATGTCTTCGTGGCCGAATTGGACCGCTGATCCCGTGGCCCCTTCCAAAAAGACGACCAACAAGAAGACGTCCAGCGACAACGCCCCCCCCAAGGTCACGCCCATGCTGGCCCAGTACCTGGAGATCAAGGCCCGTCATCCCGACGCCCTGCTGCTCTTCCGCATGGGGGACTTCTACGAGACCTTCTTCGACGACGCCCAGGTCCTGTCCGAAAAGGCCGGCGTGACCCTCACGAGCCGCGACGCCAAGAGCGACCACCCGGTGCCCCTGGCCGGTGTCCCTTACCACGCCCTCGACACCTACCTCCACCGGCTGCTGGCCGCGGGCATCACCGTCGCCATCTGCGAGCAGGTGGAGGACCCGGCGCTGGCCAAGGGCCTGGTCAAGCGCGAGGTGGTGGAGATCATCAGCCCGGGCACCGCCACGGCGCCCGAACTCGTCGCCGCCGCCACCGGCGTCTACTGCCTCGCCTGGGTACCCCGCGCCGAGGGACCTGATGGCTGGGCCCTCCTCGACGCCTCCACCGGCGAGTTCCGCTGCGGCCAGGAGCGCACCAGCCTCGAGAGCCTCTGCGAGCGTCATCCGGTGCGTGAGGTCGTCGTCCGGGAGGACGTGGCCGAGGAGGACCTCCAGCGCTGGCGCACGGCCCAGCCGTCGGTCGTGTTCAATCGGGTCAGTTCCTCGTGGTACCACCCGGAGTTTGCCCGCCGCACCCTGCTGGACCACTTCCAGGTGGCGAACCTCACCGCCTTCGGTCTGGAGGACGCCGACCGCGAGCCAGCCTCCACCGCCGCCGGCGCCGTGCTGCGCTACCTGGCCTCCCTCGTGCTGCGCCGCCCCGAGCAGATCACGACCCTCGGCTACGTCGCCACCGGCGACCGCCTGGTCCTCGACGAGGAGACCCTGCGCAACCTCGAGGTCTTCCGCACCTTCCGGGGAGACCGGGGGTCCGGCACCCTCGTCCACCACATCGACGGCACCGTCACGCCCATGGGACGGCGCCTTCTCGAGCAGCGCCTCGCCGCCGCCCTGACCGATCTCGAGGTTCTGGACCAGTGGCACGGCGGGGTCGCCGCAGCCCTGAAGGATCGACCTTGGCGCGATGAACTGCGAATGATCCTGCGCCGCATCGGCGATCTGGAACGGCTTTCGGCGCGGGCGGCCACCGGTCGTCTGGGCCCTGCCGGGCTGCGCCAGTTGGGCACGGCCCTGGCCGCGGTGGACACCCTGGCCCGCGCGGCACCTTCCGGCGGCCACGAGCACCACCCGGCGGCTCGCTGGCTCAACGACCTGCCCGGCTTCGGCCCCCTCGCGGACCGCATCGCCGCCACCATCGCCGAGGACGCGTCCGCCACCACCCGCACGGCAGGTTATATTGCCGCCGGCGTCGACGAGGAACTCGACCGCTGCCGATCCATCGCCGCCGACAGCAAGGGCTTCCTCGCCGGCCTGCAGAGCCGGGAGCGCGAGGCCACGGGCATCACCACCCTGAAGGTCGGCTTCAACAAGGTTTTCGGGTACTACTTCGACGTCACCCGCAAGCACCTGGACAAGGTCCCCGAGCGTTTCGAGCAGAAACAGACCCTCGTCAGTTCGTCGCGGTTCCACACCGCCGAGCTCAAGGAGGCCGAGACGACCATCCTCGAGGCCGAGGAGCGGGCCGGTCGTCTCGAAGCCGAGCGCTTCGCCGAGATTCTGCAGACGGTGGCCGCGGAGGTGGGGGCCATCCACGAGGCCGCCGGCGCCGTGGCCCGGGTGGACCTCATGCTGGGTTACGCCGACGTCGCCGAGGCCCACGGGTACTGCCGACCCCTTTGTGACGACGGCCTCGAGCTGTCCATCACCGGCGGTCGCCACCCGGTGGTCGAGCAGCTCCTGGACGCGGACTTCATCCCCAACGACACCGTGCTCGACGGCGAGCGCCGCCAGGTCCTGCTGCTGACGGGCCCCAACAGGGGGGGCAAGTCGACCTACCTGCGCCAGGTGGCCCTCATCGTGCTCATGGCCCAGGCCGGCGGTTTCGTTCCTGCCCGGAGCGCCCGGATCGGCGTGACGGACCGCATCTTCACGCGGGTCGGGGCCAGCGACAATCTGGCCCGGGGCGAGTCGACCTTCTACGTCGAGATGAGCGAGGCCGCCCACATCCTCCACCAGATGAGCCGCCGCTCCCTGGTCATCCTCGACGAGATAGGGCGGGGCACCTCGACCTACGACGGGCTGTCACTGGCCTGGGCCATCACGGAATTCCTGGCCGACCCCCTCGGCCCGCGGCCCCGTTCGGTCTTCGCGACCCACTACCACGAACTCACCGAACTGGAGGACCAGCTCGCCGGCCTGGTGAATCTCCAACTCGAGGTCAAGGAGTGGGAGGGACGGATCATCTTCCTCCACGCGGTCAGCGCCGGACGCAGCGACAAGAGCTACGGCATTCATGTCGCTCGCCTCGCCGGCCTCCCCGAGAGCGTGCTCCACCGCGCCGAAGCCATCCTGGCTTCCCTCACCGCCGGTGATCGCCGGGATCTGCCCGCACGGCTCCCGGCTCCTGCCGACGCGCCGCCACCGGTCACCACGGCACCCCAGTTGAGCCTCTTCCGCGAGTCCGACCGGGACGCGCTGCAGGCCCTGCGGGAACTGGACCTCGACCGCATCAGTCCCATGGACGCCTTCATGTGGCTC
>JAUUZX010000295.1 GCA_030592025.1 bacterium
CGACCTCACGCCACGGGACACGGGCCGCTGGCTCGCCATGAACGTGGCCCCCGGGGACACCACCGGGACAGCCTGGCTGCCCCTGCCCCGGGTCGAGATCGCTTCGGGGCACCACTCCGACCTCGTGGACCTGGTGCGCACGCTGACCCTCCCCTACTTCGGGGCCGTGGTCACCGGGTGGTCCGCCGGGCCCCACGCCCCCGGGCGGGCTTTCCGCCCCCTGCCCATCCACATCGGCGAAGCCGTCTCGGGGGAAGTCGACCTGGCCGCCTGCCTGCGCGAAGCCGTGCGTATCTGGAACGCCGGCGCCGAACCGGCCTGGTTCGTCGAGGAACCCGACGCTCCCTGGGGCATCCATCTTCTCCACTACCCGGACCGGCGCCTCACCCCTTCGCTCTACGCCCACATCACCCGCACCGACGACGCGGGGCGACCGGCACGGATCAACGTCGTCATCGGCAACAACCGCGCCGACCGCGAGGACAGTGTCTACGTCGTGCGGGCGTTCATCCACGAATTGGCCCATACGCTGCTGCTGTGGGGACACTCGGATGACCGCACCCACGTTCTGTGGAGCCGTTCCCTGCCCCTCGTGACCGCACCGTCCCTGGACGAACGGAAGGCCGCGCGTCTGTGGCACGGCCTTCCCGAGGGGCTTGATCTGAGGCGTTACCGGATCGTTACTCCACCCGCAACCAGAAAGGCGCCATGGCCACCGGACGGCCGTCCATGAGGGCCAAGCGGGCCAGGGTACCGTCCTCCCGCAGAGTGCCCACCAGTGAGGGCACGGGGAGAACGCCGGCCAAGGGCCCGTCCAGCGCCGCGGCCAGGTCGGCCACTGCCGCCCGCGCCCGGGTGTTGTCCCGCAGGGATTTCATCAGGATCCGCTCGAAATACGAGAGTTCCTCGCCGTAGCGCAGCACGGTGATCTTGTCGTCGGGGGTAAGCCCCACCTGCCACTTGACGCTGTCCAGGGCCCGGTCCAGGCCACCCAGCACATCGACCAGGCCGAGGTCCTGGGCCTGCCGCCCGGTCCACACGCGCCCCTGGGCCACGGCGTGGACCTCGTCGCGCTCAAGCCCCCGGCCCTCGCCGACCTTCGCCAGGAAACGCTCGTAGAACGCGTTCATCTGGGCGCCGAAGATCTCCCGCTGCCGGTCGCTGAAACCCCCGGCGTCGCTGAACAGGAGCGCGTTCTCGCCCCTGACGATGAACTCGCGGTTGACCCCGATCTTCTCGTACATCGCGCTGCGATCCATCTTGCCGGCGTAGACCCCGATGGACCCGGTCAGGGTGCCCGGGTCGGCAAAGATCGAGTCGCCGGGGCAGGCCACGTAGTAACCGCCGCTGGCCGCCATGCCGCTCATGGAAACGACCACCGGCTTCGCGTCGCGAACACGCTGGATCTCGTACCAGATGAGGTCACTGGCCAGGGCGCTGCCCCCGGGGCTGTCGATCCTCAGCAGGACAGCGTCCACATCCTCGTCGTCACCTGCGGACTGCAGTCGTTCGACGATCGTCTCGCTGCCGGCGATCTTGCCCTGGAAGCGGTCGAACCGGCTCTCCCCCGGCATGATGACGCCCGTGATGTAGACCACGGCCACCTGCTTGCCGCTGCCCTTGCCCCGCCCCTTGCCCGCGAGGGCGTAGTCGGCGAGGTAGGTGACGTCCTCATCGGCGAAACGCTCGTCCATGACGTCGTCGTAGTAGCCCAGCATATCCACCAGACCCGCGTCCCTCGCGCCGTCACCGTCGAAGAGACCCTGGTTGACCCAGCCGGCGGCCACGTCGGTCGTCACACTCCGGGAGACGGCCAGCATCTCCAGGAGAGCCTCCCACCTGTCATCCACGATGGCCTGGATCATCTCCCGGTTGGACTCCGAGGCGGAGGAGCGGGTCATGCGCTCGGGGGCCGACTTGTACTTGCCCACGTGGATGAAGTCGGCCTTCATGCCCAGCTTGTCCAACGTGTCCTTCATGAAGTCGAGTTGGGCCTGCACGCCAAGAACCATGAGATTCGCTTCGGGGGCCATGACGATCTCGTCGGCTGCGGCCGCCAGGGCGTACCCGCGGGTGCCGGCGCCATCCAGGTAGGCCACCACGGGCTTGCCCGACGCGGAGAACTCCGCGACCGCCTCCCGCATTTCCTCGATCTTGGCCCAGTCCGTGGCCAGACCCTGCATGTCCATGACCAGGGCGCTGATGTCGTCGTCCTTGGCCGCCCGGTGCAGGGTGAAGATGACGTCGGCCAGGGTCAGGTCCTGGTCACCGCTCACCTGGCCCCAGAACGAATCGTCACGCTCTTCCGGGTAGGCGCCGGCGACCTGCCAGACAAGCACGCCGCCGTCCACGGAAATCGTATCCTCGAGCTGGCTCAGGCCGTACCAGACGAGACCGAACCCACCGCCGATGAACACGGCCACGATAGCGAAGACGATCCAGAACTTCTTCATCATTCAGCTCCTTGAGCGCGGCAGAAAGCCGCCAGGGCCCGAGCCGCCCGATCGATCTTGCGAAAAACCGGCACACCGGTCTCCTCGATCATGCGGCACATGGGGTCGTAGATCTCTCCCGAATCGACCACAATGACAGCGGGTTTAGCGGAACCCGCCAGTATGCGGAGCATCCGTGAGGGCTGGGAATCGGCACCGGTCAGGTCCTCGCGGTGGCCCCCGTCGGGATCCGCCGGCAGGTTGTCCAACGCCGGGGTCACGGGCACGGAACTGAGGATGGCCACGTCCACGGAGTCGCTGGCGAGGATGGCCGCGCAACTCTCCGCGAAGGCCGCCGTGCCGGTCATGGGCGTGCAGTCGATGGGGTTCGTGCGGTGGGCGAAGCCCGGCAGGGCCTCATCGAGCACGGTCTGGGTGGCCGCGTCGAATGTGGCCAATTCCAGATCCTCGAGGCTGTCCATGACCGTCGAGCATTCGAAGCCGGCGTTGCTGATGATGCCCACACGACCCTTCCCCGCTCGCCGCCCGGCCAGCATGGCGAAGGTCTTGAGCAGGTCCTCGAACTCGTCGAGGGTCTCTGCCACGGTCACGCTGGCGGCCTCCAGGCAGGACCGGGCCACGGCATAGTCCCCCGCCAGGGAGGCTGTGTGGCTGGCCGCCGCCTGGGCGCCGAGGGCCGTCTTGCCCGCCTTGAAGATGATGACGTGCTTGCCCGCCGCCCGGGCGCGCCGCGCCAGGTCCAGGAACCGCGTCCCGTCCCCCGGCCGGAAACCCTCCACGTAGCAGGCGACGACATCGACCTCGTCAACGTCGCAGAAGTGTTCCAGGAAATCCGACACCGTGAGGTCCATCTGGTTGCCGAAGCTGATGCTCGCCCGGGGGTGCAGGATCCCGTCGTAGTTGGACGCGAAGGTCACCAGGTAGGCGCCCGACTGGCTCACCACCGCCAGGTTCCCGCCCCGTCCCGGCCGGAAGGGTAGTTTGTATTCGGGCAGAAAGAACGTGTTGTACTGATCGCGGCTGACGATGCCCAGGCAATTCCCGCCCACCATGACCGGACCGCCACCGGGGCGACCATGTCCCTTGGCGAGTTCGGCCTCGATGGCCGCCGCCAGTTCGCCGTGGCCCGCCTCGGCGAAACCCCCGGGGATGAGGATGATGGACTCGGCCTTGGCGTGGGCCACCAAATCGCTGATGGCCGCCAGCGCCCCCTCGGCCGGGATCGCCACCACCGCCAGGTCGATCTTGCCGGGCAGCGAAGCCACGTCCGGGACACAGGGCACCCCGGCGATGCTGGTCTCCTTCGGGTGCACCACATGGAGGTGGTCCCGCACGGGCCCCGCGGATCGCAGCAGGTTGTCGAGGATGATGCGACCCGGATTCGCGCCCCGGGCGCTGACGCCCATGACCACGGCCGA
>JAUUZX010000497.1 GCA_030592025.1 bacterium
CGCAGCAGCCCGCCCAACCGGGCCAGGGGCAACCCCATCACGTTGAAGTAGCAGCCGCTGACGCCCTCGACCATGAGGGCGCCCAGACCCTGGATGCCGTAGGCGCCGGCCTTGTCCATGGGTTCCCCACTGGCCACGTAGCGGGCGATGGCTTCGGGATCCAGGGTCAGGAACGTCACCTCGGTCCGTTCATGGGCGACCCGACCCGTCCCCGCGCGCCCCCCCGCCAGCGCGATGGCCGACACGACCACGTGGCGCCGACCCGAGAGGCGCCCCAGCAATGCGCGGGCGTCGTCCTCGTCACGGGGCTTCTCCAGGATGTCCCCGTCCAGCACCACGACGGTGTCCGCCCCCAGCACCAGGCGACCGGGCATGCGGGTCGCCACGTCCCGGGCCTTGGCCAGGGCCAGGGTCTCGGCGTAAACGCCCGGCTCCGCGCCCTCGGCCGCCAGCCGCTCCGCGAGATCCTGCTCCACATCGCCGGCGGGCCTCACCTCGTGGGGGATCCCCGCCACCGTGAGGAGCTCCCCCCGTCGGGGCGAACGGGACGCCAGCACGAGCACCTCGCCCTCGGGCCAGGGCAGGAAGGGGCTGAGAACGGTCACGAGGGAGCCTCCCGATCGAGAATGAGGGTGACGGGGCCGTCGTTCACGAGTTCCACCTGCATCATGGTCCCGAACCGCCCCTCGGCCACCGTGGGCCACTCGTGGCGCAGGAGTTCGGCGAAACGACGGTAGAGGAGCTCGGCGGCGTCGGGTGGCGCCGAACCCACGAAGCTCGGGCGCATGCCCTTGCGGCAGTCGCCGTAGAGGGTGAACTGGGAGACGAGCAGGATGCCACCCCCCACGTCGCGCAGGGACAGGTTCATGCGGTCCTCGTCGTCCCGAAACACCCGCAGGCCCGGCAGCTTGCGGGCCATCCATGCCAGCTCCGCCTCGCCGTCCCCCGGCGCGACGGCGACCAGCACCACCAGGCCACGGTCGATGGCGCCGACGGTCTCGCCGTCCACCGCGACCCGCGCCTCGCCACTGCGCTGGATGACGCACCGCATGCTCGTCCCCGTTCCCGGGCTACCGGGGCGCCACGCCCATCTGGTAGCGCTCGATCTCCCGCACGCCCTTCACCTTCTGGAGGGCCTTGATGATCTTCTCGAGGCGGTTGAGGTTGCTCACCTCGACCACGAGGGTGACGCGGGCCGTGTCCTCGCGGGAGTCGAACTCGCCGCTCGCGATGTTGGTGTTGGTCAGCGCCAGGATGTTGCTCAGGTCCATGAGCAGGTTGGGACGGTCGCTGGCCTCGATGATGACCTTCACCATGAAGGTCTGCTCCGGCGCCGTGTCCCAGATGACGTCGATGAGGCGTTCGGGCCCCAGATTGGGATCGTTGAGGTTCGCGCAGCCCACCCGGTGGACGCTCACGCCCCGGCCCCGGGTGATGATGCCGACGATGCCGTCGCCGGGGATGGGCTGGCAGCAGCGGGCGTAGCTCACCATGAGGTTGTCGACGCCGGCGACCCGCACACCGCTGGTCGAACGTCGCAGCAGGCTGTCGTAGAATTCCTTGCCCTTGGTCAGCACCTTCTCGGCGACCGACTCGGGCGGCGGCGAGACACGGGCCACCACCTTGCGCGACGTTATCTCTCCCCTGCCCACCGCCACCAGCAGGCGGTCGAGTTCGCTGTAGCCCATCTGCTGGGCCACCTCGACGAGGTCGTCGACCCGGGTGCGCAGGCGGGAGCGTCGCAGTTCCCGTTCAAGGATCTCCCGACCCAGGCGCACGCTCTCGTCGTGCTGGGTCGTCTTGATCCAACGCCGGATGTGGTGCTTGGCGCGGCTGGTCTTGACGATCTCCAGCCAGCTCGTGCTGGGGTTCGGCTGCTTGGCCGTGAGGATCTCCACCGTGTCGCCGTTGTGCAGCTCGCTGCGGAGGCTGACGATGCGCCCGTTCACCTTGGCGCCGATGCAGCGGAACCCCACCTCGGAGTGGATGCGGAACGCGAAGTCCAGGGGCGTGGCGCTTCGCGGCAGCTGGAAGACGTCGCCCCCGGGGCTGAAAACGAAGACCTCGTCGCTGAAGAAGTCGAACTTCAGGGTCTCCATGAACTCGCGGGCGTCGTCGACGTCCTCTTCCCACTCCATGATCTGCCGCAGCCACTTCACCATGCCCGCCAGGTCGCTGCGGTCGGCTCCGCCACCTTCCTTGTAGCGCCAGTGGGCCGCGATGCCCAACTCGGCCCCTTCGTGCATCTCGACCGTGCGGATCTGCACCTCGATGTGCTTGCCGCCGGGGACGCGCACCGTCGAATGGATCGACTGGTACATGTTGGGCTTGGGGGTCGCGATGTAGTCCTTGATGCGGTCGGCCAGGGGCGGGAATTGCGAATGCAGAACCCCCAGGGCGTGGTAGCAGTCGGCCTTGGTCTCGGTGACGATGCGCATGGCGAGCAGGTCGTACACGCGGTCCAGGCCGATTTCCTGGGCCTGCATCTTGCGGTAGATCGAGTAGAAGTGCTTGGGCCGCCCCTCCACG
>JAUUZX010000070.1 GCA_030592025.1 bacterium
ACCCACAGAGCCGTTGAGGGGAGCGTCCCGGGTGGCGATGACCAGGGCCGGAACGTCCTGGGTCTGCATCATGAATGCCTGATTCGCCGTGTCCCAAACCAGGCTCGTGAACTCGTAACGGTGGAGGAAGCGGTTGTAGCGCAGGGAGACGAAATCGGGGACAGGTTTCCCCAGGTCGTCCAGATCGCCCCCGAGAAAAAGCACCTGGTCCTCTCCTTCGCCGCCGAACATCTCATCATTGTAAGTGGGAATGAAGGTCTGCTCCGTACCGGTGAGGAAGGGCAGAGCGTCCGGAATGATCTGGAACACGTCGTCGCCCTCCTGGCCGAAGAGCAGGTCGCTCGCCAGGCGGTCGCGGCCGCCTGAGAGGACGTCGTTGTCTTCACCCCCGAAGATCCAGTCCTCGCCCGGGCCGCCCATGAGGATGTCCTGGCCGCTCCCCCCGAGGATGACGTCCCGCCGCACCGGATCGGAGGCAGCGCCGAGATCGAGCTCGGCCGGCTGCTGGCCGTCGCCTAGATCGAAGAGGAGATCATAGACCGTGGGAATCCTGTTGCTCCTCACCTCGAGCAGGTACTCGCCCGCCCCGAGGCCCTCCAGGGAAAGGCTCCGATCGGTGCCGGATCTGAGCAGGTTAGCGTTGGAGTCGAGGAGATCGATGCGGATGCCGTCCGTGTCCGAGATGCTTGCCACGGTCAGGACTGCATCAGGGTCACCCGCCGCGGCAAGCCGGAAACGGTAGTAGTCCACGTCGTCCGGGCTGTCGAGGGTGAGGTCTTGGTAGGTGACGCTGCTGCCGAGCTCTTCCCCTGTGGCGGATTGATCCGTCCCGAATCCGAGCTGCACCGCACCGGCGCTGCCGGATAAGGGCGTGAGCGAGAGAGAGGCCTGCGCGCCCACCTGGGTGGTCATGAGGATCACCGCGTCTCCTTTGAGCCCGGCCGCCACCTCGTCCTCAATGCCGGCATCCTGAAGGGCCTGCTGGAGATCGGCCAACAGGTCTTCCGGCCCCTTGTTGTCCATGGTGGCGCTCGCAGACAGGGTCACCGTCACCGGGGTGCCGCTGCCCACGCGAAGATCAAAGACCGCGTTCGCCGTCAGCCGGCTGTCCGAAGGCGCCGGCTGGGTCGCCGTAAGCGTTGCACGGCCGCCGAGCAGGAAGGCGCTGGCCGGCGTGTCGTTCCTGGTCCCGTATTCTGTTCGGTCAATGAGGATAGGATTGCCGGCCTGGATCTCGACCCGGTCGTCACCTGCCCCGGCATCGATCCAGACCGTCTTCTGCACGGTGGGCCCGACGATGACGGTGTCGTCCCCGGCCAGGGCGTCGATGATGATGGCCATAAAGTCGCCTTCAGGGGGCAGCAGCCCGCCCACGAGCTGTTGCTCACGCAACCCGACCTCGGCCAGGGCGTCCTGGCGATCCCGCAGGTTGTCGGTCAAGAGCGGCTCCAGGTCGAGGAGGACGTCGGAGGGATCCCAGATCGGGTTGCCGTCTTCGTCGATGGCCGAGAAATCCAGCCGGATCTTGGCATCAAAGGTGACGTAATCGCCCACCATGGTTTTGCGGCTCACCAGGTGGCGTCCCTGCAGGGTCCCGGGTTCGGTGACGTAGTCGACCCGGATCTCGTCGTCCGCGTTGCTTGCCCCGATGTACCAGACGCGATTGGTGGACCGGGCATAGGCCTTCCATTCCTCACCGGCCAGCCCATCGTCAAGGCTCTCAAACGGGGTCCCGTCGGCGCGGAAGAGTTGGTCTTCGCCCCCGTTCCCGTAGAGGAAGTCGAGACCGGTTCCGCCGTAAAGCGCGTCATCGTGGGCGCTTCCGAGCATGCGATTGAGCCCGGTGTCCTCGAGAATATAGGGGGCGGACGTGTTGTCGCTGTCCAGCAACCCGTCTCCATCCAGGTCCCCGCTGTCATTATGGAGTTCACCCGTCGCCGTATCAACAAAGACGCCGAACTGGGCCCCCAGATGCGGGTCGCGGGTCCAGGCGTAAAGCTCATTGGTGCCCTGCCCTCCGATGAGGTCGTCGTTGCCCTGGCCTGCATAGAGCACGTCGTGGTCGCTCGCAAACCCGCTTCCCCCGTCGCCCCACAGGCGGTCGTCCTCGCCGAAGCCATAAAGAATATCGCTGCCGCTGCCGCCGTCCAGGCGATCTCGACCCTCGGTGCCGAGGAGCGTGTCGTCTCCAGGACCGCCGTCAATCACGCCGATGAAGTCCCTGCTCCGGGAGGTCAGGGGGCTGGTGTCCAGTGCCCCGTCACCCCGGAGGAACTCGATGGTATCGTTGCCCATGAGCCCGCTGACCCGGAACTGCTCGACCCGTGGGACGCCCTGCTCGTCAAGCCAGACCGCCTCGAGGCGCGCGGCATTGTACTCCACCATGAGCTGGTCGCCCTGGGCAAGGGCGCCTGTTGGGTCTCCGTTCTGATCCAGAATGGGCTCGCCTGCCACGGACTGGCGCAGGCGGATGAGATCATCGCGAGAGGTGCCTTCCACGAGGAGTATGTCCGTGGCGTTGTCGTCCACCACGTCACCCTCGAATTCGTTGCCGTAGTGGCCGTAAATATCATCTCCCAGCTCGTCAAAGGGCCGCACCCCGGTGACAGGGTCGGTCTGGTCCGGAGGCGGGCCGGTGTCGAGGACGATGATGTCGATCCCGGCACCGCCGTAAAGGGTGTCATTCCCGTTCTGACCCTCGATCCAGTCCGTGTCCGCGCCGCCGTAAATCACGTCGCGGCCCCCGCCGCCCAGGAGCTGGTCTTCGCCGCTGCCGCCCCGGATCTCGTCGTCCGCACCCTCGATATCAGCAAGATAGTTGTCAAGGTAGCGTTTCCCGCGCAGGGCATCGCCGCTGATGAAGTCGTTGCCGGTCTCGCCGATGAGCAGTTCCTTGCGGATGTTCCCGAAGAGGAAGTCACCCCCGCTCCCGCCGAAGAGCTGGTCGCCATCAAGCGTGCTTTCAGTGCTCACGTCACTGGTGGGCGCATAGGCGTACAAATTGTCACGACCGGCGCCGCCGTAAAGCCGCTGACCCGCCTGGTTGGCCTGCGCGTCTCCTGCGTCACCGAAAAGGTTGTCGTCTCCGCTGTCGCCATAAAGCTGGTCAATGCCGGCATCGCCGTGGAGTGAGTCGCGGCCAGAGCCGCCCCGTACCACGTCGTCACCCGTGCCGCCGTAAAGATGGTCGTCGCTGGCGCCGGCATCCATGTAGTCATCCCCGGCACCCCCCAGGAGGATGTCTTGCTCATCCCCGCCGAAAAGGAAGTCTGTTTCGTCCCCGCCGCGGAGCACGTCGCGGCCATCCCCGAGCCGACCTTCAACATTCTGGCCGCCGAGAACCGCCGGTGTAATCATGGGCGGGGTGTATCCCGTGGGAAAGGCGGCCTCCGTCTCGTAGAAACTGACCGGCGCTTCGAAATTGTCAGGGTCGCCCATGTCAAAGTCGCTCCAGGTCGCATCGGAGGAAGGAAATCCTCCCCACAGGACGTCCACGCCGCCTTCACCGTACAGTTCATCGTCGCCGTAGCCGCCGATCACCCAGTCGTCACCCGCCCCGGCGTACACCTGGTCGTCGGCCGAGCCGGCGTGGATGAAGTCATTGCCGCTCAGGCCGTAGATCGTGTCTTCACCCCCGATCCCGGTGGGATTCGCCGAATCATCCCCGTAGATGGTGTCGTCCATTTTGTCGCCGTAAATCGTGTCCGACCCGAGGCCCCCTTCTATGGTGTGGATCGCTTCTGCTTCACCGCCGTCCGGGGTATCCGCCGCATAGATGATATCGTCCCCGGCATCACCGAAGAGGCTATCGCTCCCCTCACCGCCACGAATGACGTCGTTGTCCTCATTGCCGCGGATCTCGTCAACGCCGGACTCACCCCAGATCTCATCGTCGCCCGCGCCGCCATAGATTTCGTCGTTTTCACTTCCACCGTAGATGAGATCCCTGCCCGTGTCGCCATAGATCGTGTCGCGGCCCTCATTGCCGTAGATGACGTCCTCTTCTTCGCCGCCATAAATTTCATCGTTGCCCAGGCCACCCTCGATCAAATCGTTTCCCGCATCACCGTAGATTGTGTCGCTGCCCCGCTCGCCATAAAGCGCGTCTATGTCGTCACCGCCATAGAGCCAGTCGTCACCGGCTCCGCCGTAGAGATGGTCCTGGCCGGTCTGGCCGAACAGGCGGTCGTCTCCAGCTTCGCCCTCCAGCCGGTCGCGGCCCTCGCCACCATAGAGCCAGTCGTCACCGAGACCCCCCTTCAGGGTATCGTCACCCGCATCCCCGTAAAGCATGTCAATCCCTTCACCCCCCACCAGGAGGTCATCACCCGCGCCACCATGGAGCTCGGCGGGTCCGCCCCCGGCAAAGAGCTGGTCATTGCCTTCCTGCCCGTAGAGGTAGACCGGCATGGTAAGATCCCCGGAGACTTTGATGACATCGTCCCCGCCGCCGGCGTAGGCCACGATCTCTTCGACGTCCAGGTATTCCTGTCTGAGCCCCAAAGCCTCCACGATCACGCTGTTCGGGGGGTCGCCCGGCTTGAGGGTGAAATTGTCCGGGCCATCCGTCATATCCAGGATCAGGGTGGGGCTGCCCTTGTGGGCCAGCTGCAAACCCTCCTCGGGCCTCTCGAGCTCGAAGTCTTCGATCGTGATACTGGCAATTTCGAAACTCTTGTCGATGCTAAAAAAGCCGAGATTCAGGCTAAAGAAGGCCTCCAACCCTGCGTAGATCCTTCCGCCAATATCAAAGATCCAGATCGGCCCCAGCGAGAGGTTCTCGAGAAGTTCGTAAGGCCGGACCCGGCCGTCCTCGTTGGGGTCGTTCAGGTTGAAGTCGACGGTGACATAGATACCGCCGCGTACCCCTGCTTCGGCAATCCCCAGGTCGATCTTGCCGCCGACCGTCAACTCGCCCTCCACCGTGAACTCCACCACATCGGGACCGGTGCCATCCGGGTTTTCCCGGTCGCTGATGAAGAAGCCGTCGAAGATATCGATAAAATCCCCGCTGTCCAGGAACCGGCGGAGGCCGCTGGTGTCAAAGCCGAAGGCAAAATCAGCCGTCGCGGCGATGCGGCCCCCGATTTCCGCAGATACGATCGGGAAGGCAGGGATCGGGAAGCTCTGAAAGTAGGTGAACTCCATCACAAAAGGCGGGGCGTCAAATAGAAACAGGTCGATGTCCTGGCCCATGAGCAGGTTGAAAACGCTCAAGGGGTTTGAAAGAATGGGGAACTCGAGCTTTCCCTTGCCCTGAAAGCCCGCGCTCTTGGTGAAGCCGCCGGTGCCTTCGGCCTTGTCTTCGACCTGATTTTCGAGCTCTTCCTGGGTCACTGCATCGTAGGTCTCGATCAGGTTGCTGGTTCCGTCTTCATTGATGCCCCCATCTCCCGAATCCTCTTCTTCCACCAAGGCGGCGTTCACATCGAAGCTGCCCAGGGGGATCCATAGGTCGGCCGCGGGGTTCTCCGGCAGCATCTGGACGAAGTCGTTGATCATGACCACGGCATCGAGGAAATCCGCCACGTCGGCCATGCCGAAAATGCGCGCAATGTCCACGAGGGTGGTGGGGCCGGCAAGATCCGAAATCACCGGGATGGGTGTTGTGAGGGCATCGATGATCGGCTGCACAGGGTCGAGCACGTCCTTAACGCTGTAAAGCACTTCGCCTGCGAATCCGCTCAAAAAATCCCCCAGATTCAGCTCGATGTTGTTGAATGAGATCTGGGTTTCGCTCTCTTCCCCTTTCTGGAGGGTCCAGTCGAGAGAGAAGTCCGTTTGAATGCGCGGCAGCATGGAGCTGCCCGCCAGGCTGGTAACGATATCGAGATCTACATCGGCCGTGATGCCGTAGTCGCATTCTATGACATCGCCGAAGCTCACGCCCCCGAAGATCTCCCCGAGGGTGAGGGCATCGTCGTTGTCGCCGGGATCCTTGATGTCGACGCTGAAGGCGCCCACGAGCCTGGTCGGCTCTTCCCCGGGTAAACGATCCTGATCCTCGTACACCTCCAACTGGAGAAACGCCAGAGATCCGGTGGCCGCCAAATCCGGGAGTCGGACCTCCAGAAAGACTTCGAGCTCATCGTCGGGACCGCCCGTATAGAGGAAGACCCCCTTGTCCTTGCTAATGCCGAAGCCAATGTTAAACGTGAAGCCGAGCAGCATCTCGAGCGTGGCGTCTACGTCCAGCCCCAGGCCCGGGAAACCGATGTCGAAGTCAAAGGGAAGGTCGAGGGCGATGAGATCCTGGCCCAGGGTGAACTCGAACAGCACCTCATCGGGAAGAAGGGCCCCCGGCTCCTTGGTCTCCGTAACGACAATGTCATCTAGGTCAATGTCGCTGTCACCATCTTTATCCTGGAGCCAGCCGAGCCCTCCCACGGGTCCGACCGCATCCAAAAGCGCCTGCTGGACGATTGCAATGCCCTGGGTCCCCACGGTCTCCAGGGTATCCGTGACCGTTTCTTTCAGGTCCACCAGAAAGTCGGCCGCATCGCCGAGCGCATCACCGATCAAGGGCACGGTAAACCCGAAGACCTCGCCCCGCATGGCGTCGGTGAGGAGGTCGAAGATCCCTTCCCAGCCGCCAAGCATGGCCAGGAGATTGGAGCCGAGGTCGAGGTTGTTGAGCGCCTCTTCAAATTCCGGTACCTCGTTGACGGTGAACTCGATGCCGGAAAAGTCCGTGGGGTCGTCCGGAAACACCAAGGCAAAGTCTAGGTTGCCGATGGACGTTTCATCTCCGAGTTCGACCGGCAGGAATGCGAATACCTGGAGACCGAAGTCGAATTCGACGATATCGGTGAGCCCGCCCCCGGTCTCAAAAATTTCGTCAAACAAGATGCGCTTGTCCCCGTCCTCATCATTGAAGCTGACGATGAGACCGGCCGGTTCGTCTCGTCTGGCGGTGTCGGGGTCGTTGCCGTAGCGGTTGATGCCGGCCGCACCGTTCCGCACATAAATGCCCAGGGGGCCGAGCACAGCATCGAAGTTGATGTCCGTGCCTAGGGCCTTGGCGGTC
>JAUUZX010000138.1 GCA_030592025.1 bacterium
ACGCTTGTCCGCCGCCGCAACCCGCCGCTCCTCTTCGTGCACCGCCGCCATGAGCCCACGACGCCACCGCCGTGTGCGCTCCGCGGCGAGCCTCGCGGCCCGGGTCGCCGCCACCGTCGTTTCCTTCTGCCAGGTGTTCGCCAGATCGGCGGTGGTCCGGGTCAGCCACGCTTCAACCCAGGCTGGCGTGCCTGCCACCGCTGCCTCGCCGTGGGACGCGACGACCTCGGGGGCCATGCCCGACGGCGTCACCCACGAGAAGAGTCGCGGCACCAGGGAACTGCGGTGGATCCCCAGCGCGCCGTAGAGTGGATCCAGCTGCCGCAGGTAGGCCAGCTCCGCGGGCCCCACCACGACCGCCGCCGGGGCCAGCAACGCGTCCTGGACCAGGCTGCGCAGCAGCACCCCCGGGCGCAATTCTCTTGCGGGCGCGTCCTCGCCCGGCGCCAGGGGCAGCCGCTGCTCCCCCACCGCCCGGAACAGGTGCCGCTCGATGGAACGCTCATTGATCTGGGCATGCCATCCCCTGGTCACCAACTCGCCACCCCGGCGCCGCGCCAGGTGGGCCAGTTCATCCCGGCGCGCGAGGATTCCGTCGTACAGGGTCGCGGCCGCACCGTGCAGCGCCGGGTCGTCACCGGACACGACCATGAGGCCCGTGCCCGCAAAGACATGCAGCAGCAGGCGGCGGGTACGGTCGGCCCAGGTGCCGTCGGCCGTCGCCCGCCAGGCCTGCGCCAGATCAGAGCCGGTCCCGGCGGCGTGCCCGTCCAGCCAGAGTCCGGCGGACCGTTGCCCAGACTCCGCGGCCAATGTGCCCAGGCGCTGCCGCGGGTGGCGACCACTGCGTGCGGTGTCCGCGTCCTCGCTCCTGATGAGATCGCCACCGGACGGGTCCCAGACCACAGGGCCCAGGGCCTCGACCAGGTCGTCGTCGTCGTCCCCGCTCCAGAAAACCGGCACCGTGGGACGGCCGGCCGCCGACTCCCTCCGCGCGAGGGCGATGGCCGTGGCGATCTTGTGCAGGGTGAGCAGCGGTCCACCGGCAAACCCCGGCTGCTGACCCGTGACCACGATCCGTGCGCGGCCCTCGGCCAGGGCCGTGACGTTGCGCAGGAAGCGTTGCCGGTCCTCGTCGCCGATCAGTTCCCCCAGGGTTCGCGCCGTCCACGCCTCGCACGCCGGATCCCTGAACCAGAGGTTCGCGGCTCCACCCCTGCTACCGACATCGTCCAGTTCATCCGTCGCCGACCCCAGTTCCGTCCCGCCCCGGAGCCAGTCGGCGAAGAGGCGCGACGGGGACTTCCCGGCGAGGTCCAAGCCTGGTGCTAACGGCAACGTCATGACTTGGCCTCCCCAACCTCTGCTTTGCGGTACACCAGGAGCCAGCGGTCGCCTTCGCCGAGGGCCGCTCCGTCATAGCTCCCGGCCGCCGCCACCCGCTCCATACGCACCGCGTCCGCCATGGCATCGAGCTCCTCCAGGGTAAACAGGACGACCTCCTCCCGGTAGGATATGCCGCCAGGGCCGCAACCCAGCGCCGCCCCCTCGGCCTCCTGGCCGTCCCGGGGGCTGAGCCGCACATCCTTGACCACGCGGCGCCCCGCCCCGTCGAGGCTGCGCGTCTCCTCCACCGTGAACGGTCCCGCCCGCCGCAATCGCGTGCGCGGAACGCCGTCTGCCAACTCCTCGCGCACCCGGTCCGCATCGAAGAAATCGAGGCACCACGAACCGCCTGGCGCCAGCACCCGGGCGATCTCCGCCACGGGGCGCGCGTTCTCCTCCTGCGTTGCGAAGTAGCCGAAGGCCGTGAACAGCGACAGCACCGTGCCGAAGGAGGCCGCCCGGCATGGCAAACAGCGCATGTCCCCCCTCAGAAGGGGCACCCCGGCCGCCACACTGCGGGCGCGGTCCAGGAGCGCCGCAGAGAGATCGAGCCCAACGACTTCACGCCCCGCCGCTGCGAGGAACGCCAGATGCCTCCCGTCGCCACAACCCAGGTCGAGCACCGGACCACCCAGCGGAGTCAGCTCCGCCAGCAAGGCCAGGCAGCGCCGGGCCTCGGCCTGGTCACGATGGCCGTACAGCACCGGATAGACCGCGCCGAAGGCGGTTTCGTACCAGGGCTCAGTCATGACCGGCACCGGGCTCGGAGGCGCGCATCTCAGGTCTGCTGTCGCCCCGCACGAGGGTGGTGTAGGCCGCATCCTTCAGTGGCGAAGGGTGGTCGAGGGTGTAGTGCAGGCCGCGGCTCTCCCGGCGTGAGCGGGCGCACAGCACGATGAGTTCGCCCAGCAGCGCGATGTTCCGCAGCTCGACGAGGTTCGGGTCCGTCAGGGACTGCTGATGCATGCGCTCGACGGTCTCTCGGACCGACCGCAGGCGATGCAACGCGATCTCCAGGCGCTTGCGGTCCCGCACGATGCCCACGTAGTCCCACATGATCCGCCGAACCAGATCCCAGTCGTGCTCGAGGACCATGATCTCGGCGCCGGGGGAGCCATCGCCCTGATGGCCGAAGTGTCCCGGCAGGCGCGGGGTCTTGCCCTCGAACAACCGTGGCTCTCCAGGGACGGCCGCCGCCGCGGCGTCCGCGAAGAACACCGCCTCCAGAAGGCTATTGCTGGCCAGACGGTTCGCACCGTGGACCCCCGTGCAGGCCACCTCCCCGATGGCGTACAGACCCGGCAGGCTCGTTCGGCCCGTGCTGTCCGTCGCCACACCGCCGCACATGTAGTGGGCCGCGGGCACCACGGGCACGGGCTCGCCGGCCATGTCGATGCCGAACCGGGCGCAGGTCTCCACCAGGTTCGGGAAGCGCTCTTCGACGGCTCCCCGCTCCAGGTGGCGCAGGTCCAGGAAGGCGCAGGGATCGCCGCTGGTCTTCATCTCGTGATCGATGCTGCGGGCCACGATGTCGCGGGGCGCCAGGTCCGCCTGGGGATGGTAGCGCTGCATGAAGCGCTCGCCCCGGTGGTTGATGAGCACGGCCCCCTCGCCCCGCACGGCCTCGCTGATGAGGTGGCTCTTGGCCTCGGGGTGGTAGAGGCAGGTGGGGTGGAACTGCACGAACTCCAGGTTGCAGACCTGGGCGCCGGCCCGGAAGGCCATGGCCAGGCCGTCCCCCGTCGCGATGTCCGGATTGCTGGTGTAGCTGTAGACCTTGCCGCAGCCGCCGGTCGCCAGAACGACGACATCCGCCAGGTGGACCTGCCGCGCGAGGGTGCGCCGGTCCAGCACGAGGGCACCGACGATCCGTTCGGGCTCCGCGCCGTCGACCGCGAATTCCTCGCCGGTGAGGAGCTCCAGCCCCATGTGATCCTCGTCCAGGGTGATGTTAGGTTGGCGGTTGCAGGCCTCCAGCAGGCGCGTCTCGATCTCGCGACCGGTGAGGTCGCGGCAGTGGAGCACCCTGCGGCGGGAATGGCCCCCTTCCCGCCCTAGGGCGAAGTCCCCGTCGGGCTGATCGCCCTCCCTGCTGAACTGGATGCCGTACCCCAGCAAGCGCTCGATCAGCGCCGGTCCGGCCTCGACCATGGCCCGCACGGTCTCCTCCCGACAGAGCCCGGCGCCCGCTTGAAGCGTGTCCCTCACATGGAGTTCGAAGTCGTCCAGGGGCGACACCGCGGCGGCGATGCCCCCTTGCGCATAGTTCGTGTTGCTTTCCCTACTTTCCTTCTTGGTGACAATTCGCACGGGTCCGTCTTCGGCGGCCAGCAGGGCGTACTGCAGACCGGCTATCCCGGAACCTATGACAACGCAACGACTTGTAACTGGCTCAGCAACATACACGACGTTTTGTCTCCCCGGTGGCCCGCCCCTTGCTCTTTGACGCTAAAGCTACGAGCGCCAATGGCGAAAACTAAGGTGCTCAAGCAATGTAATCTCAGCCCTGGATGCCTGTCCACTGGGAGGATGAAACCGTGAAGACCCGAGTGCTGACTGCCACCATCGCCCTCGCTATCGCTGCGACCCTGATCGTCGGTTGCAGCAACAACGATGAGAGCGAATGGCAACGTATCGTTTGCGAGGTCCAAGCCGTCAACGGCGGCGTCCCCCTCGTTTCCGCCTATGTCGTCGACGGTGGTGACGGCATCATCGGCGGGGCCGAACCCGACGACTCGTACCCCAACGACATCGTCAGCGTGTTGTTCGAGGCGCGACCCTACAGCCTGTCGACCATGACGATCCCCGAGGGCGACGCCTACAGTTCGTTCATCATCACCGGCTACAACCTGACCTGGCACCCCGGACCCAACACGCCGGCAGGTCTCGACTTGTCCCCGTTCAACCTGGTGAACCAGCCGTTCTACCTCCAGGTGCCCATCGGCGGCGAGGCGGAGGGCGCCGTCCTGGTGGCCAACCGCGAACTCAAGGAAGCCGTTCTGAACGCCGTGGGCGGCGTGGCGGCCTGGGGCTTTGAGGACGACTTCAATGCGTCGCTCGAACTGGGCTTCATCGGCCACGACAGCGGCAGCGAGCACGAAGTGACCGTGCCCGCCGGTCTCCTCACGAACTTCACGCTCGCGGTGACCGAAGACTAACCGGACAGGCGATCCCGGTTTTGGATAGCGAGGCGCTCCCCGACCAATGCGGGGAGCGCCTCTTTCCCTGTCCACGCCAATTCCTGCACCGCCACCACCACCGGCAAGTCGTCGGGCCAACCCTGCGAGAGCTTGATCCAGTCCTTGGCCGTGGTCACGACCGTCGGCGCCCCTTCGGCGCGGATCGCGGACAGGATCTGCGCCCTCTCCTCGACGGTGTAGTGGACATGGTCACGGCAGCGGATGCTGAGCACGGGCTCCCCCCTCAAAAGACCCGCCGCTTCCGTCTCGAAACGTTCCGGCCGGGCGATGCCCGACAGGGCCACCCAGGGTGGGGATGGCGCCAGATCCACGCGGAGGTGCCGCTCGAACCCGACGACCGTGCACCCGGACAACGAAGTTGCCGGGGGCGACCCGTCCTCGACGAGCAGAACGTCGGCACGCTCCGCGCCCCGCACCGATTCCCGCCACGGTCCCCAGGGGATGGTCGAACCCGTCACCGGCTCCAGGCGAGCGAACTCCTCCGTCGACCTTCGCCACTGGTCCAGGATGAGCACGTCCATGTCCCGGCCCACGGGATTCTGATGGCCGTCCTCGAGGATGGCCACGGTCACGTCCGGTCTTTCCCTCTCGAGCCAGGCCAGGCCCGCCGCCCGGTCCCGGGACTGGACCACGACCCAGCCGTGGGGCCCCAGGTCGCGGGCCATGAGGCGAGCCTCGTCGCCGGTACCCGGCTGGTCGGGCTCCACGGCGACCGGGCCCCGCAACCGCGACCCGTAGCCCCGCGTGACCACGGCACCCACATGGCCCTGGGCCGCAAGGTCCTGCGCAAGGGCCGTAACCACCGGTGTCTTCCCCGTGCCCCCGAGGGCCAGATTCCCCACCGACACCACGAAGATGCCCGCCGGCGTCGGTCGGCGGTGCCGTGCCCGCCGCGCCAGCACCCGGTCCACGACGCCGGACCAGGCCCGCGCCAAACCGCGGGAGGGCTCGACGGCCCCACCTCCCCTCACCCGGCGTTGCCACGCACGCACCACGCCGGG
>JAUUZX010000173.1 GCA_030592025.1 bacterium
GCCCACGCCCACGATATCGCCAACCGGGCGGCGGCGGCGATCGACCAGGGCGATTTCAAGAAAGCCGAAAAACTGCTCCGGAAGGGCCTGGCGCAGGACCCGACGCACACGCGGTGCCTGGCGTACATGGCGGTATGCGTGGCTGCCTTGGCCGACGACGACGGCACGGCGGAAAAGATGGCCCGCGAGGTCATCAACAGGCATCCCGAGGATCCGGCCGGCTGGTTCGCCCTGGCCCAGGTCCACCTGCTGGGCGGCAACCGCAAGGTCGCCTTCGAGCATTTCGCCAAGGCCCGCAAACTGGCCAAACGCGATCGCAGGTTCCGCGCCCAGATCGACCGTCAGGATCCGCGCAACTCCCTTGCCATCCGCTCCCTGCCTCGCGATCACGTCGCCAACGT
Organism: bacterium; assembly: GCA_030592025.1. Next base: position 402 of record JAUUZX010000173.1, read on the forward strand.
GATCCTGGGCCGAGTGCGCAACCTGTTCAGGTGGCACGCCCGTAAGACCAGCTGACCGTTCTCGTCGCCGACCGCTCCGTGATGTAGTCTCCACGCACCATGCTCGACCTCGCCATCATCGCCGCCTACTTCGTGGGCATCATGCTCGTGGGTGTCCTGTCCCGCACCGGGGCGGACGTGAGCGCCGAGGAGTTCTTCGTCGCCTCGCGCCGCCTGCGCTGGCCGTCCATCGCCGTGTCGACCATCGCCACCAACATCCACGCCGGGCATTTCCTGGGCATCGCGGGCAGCGCCTACCTCTACGGGCTGGCCCAGGCCAACCTGGAGATCAACGCCGTCTTCGGCCTGCTGTTGGCCGCGTTCGTCTTCGTGCCGCTGTATCTGAAGCTGCGCGTCATGACCATCACCCAGTTCTTCGAGGACCGCTTCGGGCCGCGCGTGGCCACCGCCTACTCGCTGCTCACCATGGTGCTGTACGGCTTCCTCTACCTGGGGACGGCCCTCTTCTGGGGCGCCTACGCCGTGAACGCCCTCTTCCCGGAGCAGGTGGCCGTCATCCACGCCGACCCCCTGACCCGGGTGATGATCATGATGGCCTTCCTGGGCGCGTTCTCGGCGACCTACACCTGGCTCGGCGGGCTCACGGCGGTGGTGCGCACCGACGCCATCCAGTTCGTCCTGCTGGTGGGCGGGGGCGTCGTGCTGACCGTGCTGGCGGTGCGCGAGTTGGGTGGCTGGCGGGAATTGGCGGGGACCGGGCTCATGCACCTGCACCTGCCGACGGACCACCCCAATCTGCCCTGGACGGCCATCGGCGCCATGCTGCTGCTGAACCTCAATTATTGGGGCAGCAACCAGATCATCCTGCAGCGGGCGTTGGCGGCGCGGTCGGTGCGCGACGCCCAGCTCGGCCTGCTGGTCGGCGGCGTGCTCAAGTACGTCATCGCCGCCATCACCGTGCTGCCGGCCATCGCCCTGGCGGGGATCCTCGCCGACCGGCCCCTGACCGACCCGGACACGGCCTACCCCACCCTGGTGAACCTGCTGCTGCCGGCGGGGCTGCGGGGTCTCGTGCTGTGCGGGCTCTTCGCGTCGCTGATGAGTTCGGTCGACTCCATCTTCAACTCGGTCTCGACCCTGTGGTCGGTGGACATCTATCGGCGGCGATTGCGTCCCGACGCCACCGATCGTCAGGTGGTGGCCATGGGGCGCCGGGCCATCGTCGTCACCCTCGCCACGGGCCTGCTCTTCGGTTGCCTGCAGGCCTGGATCAAGTTCCGCGACCCGGCTTTCGCCCTGACCCACTGGTTCAACGACATGAGCTACTACATCAAGGTGGGCTTCGTCATCCTGGTGGCGTCGGCGGTGTTCCTGTACCGGGCGCGGCCGAACCTGGTGCTGGCCATGATGGTGGCCACCGTCGGCGTGAAGCTGCTGCTCGAACGCCTGCTGCCGGAGATGGCCTACTTCAACGTCACGGCGTTGACGATCCTGGGCGGGTTCGCGGTGGTGGCGGCGGAGGCCTGGTGGCGCACACGGCGGGGCATCGACTGGCGGGACGTCGGCCACGTGGCGGACCGGACGACGGCCTGGGTCGGTGTGGCACTGGCCACGTCACTCGTCGTGCTGCAGATCGTCTTCCACTAGTAGCCCAGTGCCCGGAGCCTCTCCTTGGCCGCGTCGTCCAACTCGGCGGGTCGCGCGTCGTCCTCCCCCGCCAGCAACGGCGATTCCGGGTCGCACAGGGTCCACAGGCGTTCGCGCAGACGGTCGGTCACGTCCTTATGGCGGCGGGCGATGTCGTGGATCTCGCCGGGGTCGTCCTCCAGGTGGTAGAGACGGTAATCGGCCCGCGAGCCCTTCTTGAAGACCATGAGTTTCCACGGCCATTCGATGAGGGACTTGGTGAAGTCGCCCACCGCGGCGCCCCGTTCGGCGATCAGGAGGGAGGAGCCGTCGTCCCGGCCGTCCATCAGGCCCAGGAGGGAACGGCCGTCGATGTTCTCGGCCGGCGGCAGGCCGCAGGCCTCGAGCACCGTGGGCAGCACGTCCAGGGTCGACACCGCTTCCTCGACGAGGCGACCGGCCAGCCGTCCCCGCGGCAACTTGATGATGAGGGGGACGTGGATCGTCTCCTCGAAGGGCTGCTTGTGGGTGAAGTACAGGTCGTGGTCGACGAGGTGCTCGCCGTGGTCCGACACGAGGATGATGAGGGTGTCGTCGTATTCGCCGCGCTCCTTCAGGTGGGCGATGACCGTGCCCACGTGGTCGTCCACGTAGGAGACGCCGGCGGCGTACTGCTTCACCGGGAAGTCCATGTCGGTCACACCCGAGAGCCACTGGTACATGGCCGAGTTCTGGGCGGCGGGCCGGGCGTGGTTGCGGTCCGAGTGGAGCAGGTCGAGGATGGGCTTGCCCGAGGCCTTCTCGTCGCCGGAGTAGTACATGCGGTTGAAGGGCGCCGGCGGGGCGTAGGGCGCGTGGACGTCGAAGTAGTGGAGCATGGCGAAGAACGGTTTGCCCGGCGCGCGCTTGCGGCTGCGACGGCCCCGACCGGTCTCTTCGTCGGCGATCCAGTTCAGGGCCTGGTGGGTGACGGCCGAGGCCTGCTCCACCCCGCTGCTGGGGTTGCGGTCGATGAAGCGGAAGTGCCGGAACCCCTGGTGCATCTGGAACTGGCCGCCCAGGTAGTTGATGGTGACCCAGGCGGCGGTCGCGTACCGGGCCGAGCGCAGGTGCTCGGCCATGGTGTGGATTCTCCGGGGCAGTTTCTGGTAGTCGCCGCCGATGGCGCCGTGCCGGTAGGGCCGCAGGCCGGTGAAGATCGAGGCGAACGAGGGCAAGGTCCAGGGCGCGGTGGAGTGGCACTGGCTGAAGAGCACGCCGTCGGCCGCGAGGGCGTCCATGTGGGGCGTTGCGATGTCCGTCTTGCCCAGGCAGTGCAGATGATCGGCCCGCAACGTGTCGATGGCGATCATCAGCACGTTGGGGTGGAAGGCCTGCTCGGGTGCCGCCGACGCCGTGGGCAGGACGGTGAGCAGGATGGCGAGGACAAGGACAATGCGTGCGGACGTCATGATGGGCGGCCTTCCCGGGTGTCGGGTTTTTGCTGCAATCCGAGATCGTCAATTCTAGCAGAGCCGCGACACCGTAACAATGTGCCCCGCCCAAAAGAAGCCTGTTAAATATCCCACCTTTTCCTTGGGATTTAACCAATCAGGGACTTACTTGCTGGTGGTTGGTGTTTTTGTAACGACAAAAATATTTCAGATTGCCAAACCTCCGGGTTTTAGGGAAGCGCCGCGACCTCGTCAAACCGCCACCGGAAAGAGGGTTCCCCATGCGATTCGGCATCCCTGCAGTGATCGCCCTACTCACGGTCGCGGCCACAACTCCTTCCTTCGCCCAGGATGCTCCTCGTGCCGGGGGTATCTACGACAAGCCCTATTTGAACGGCGCGGGTGGCGGCGTGGCTGTCGGCGGTTACATCGACATGGAGTTCGAAGTTCCGGAGAACGGCACCAGCACCTTCGACCAGCACCGCTTCATCCCGTTCATCACGGGGTACGTGAGCGACCGGGTGACCGTCTCGGCCGAGATCGAGTTCGAGCACGGAGGGCAGGTCGAGGGCGGCGGCGGTGGTGACGGTGAGATCAAGCTCGAGTATGCGGTCATGGATTTTCGTCTGTCCGAGGCGGTCAGTTTCCGTGGCGGAGTCATGCTGGCGCCCCTGGGCCGGTACAATGTTCTGCACGACAGCCCGCTGAACGACCTCACCGCGCGCCCGGTGGTTGCCCGGCAGCTCATCCCCACGACCCTCAGCGAATCGGGCATGGGCTTCTTCGGCGACCTGCCTGCCGGCGAGGAGGGTGAACTCGACTACGAGATCTACCTGGTGAACGGTTTCGACGAGGGCATCATCTCGGGCGAGGCGGGGTCCGAAGTCCTGCGCATCCGCGGCGGGCGCGGTTCCCAGAAGCAAGACAACAACGATGACAAGGCTGTCGTCGGTCGGTTGGGCTACAGCCCGCGGCTGGGCGTCGACGTGGGCATGTCGATCCACACGGGGGCCTACGACGATACCGGCGACCACCGTCTGACCATCACGGCGCTGGACGGCAAGGTCACCTTCGGCGCCGTCGAGGTGCAGGGCGAGTTGGCCCTGGCTGTCGCCGACATCGATCACGAAACCTACCCCGACCTGGCCGAAAATCAGCGCGGTGGTTACGGCCAGGTGAACTGGCACGTGCTGCACGACAGGTTCCTCGACGGCTCGGTGGTGACCCTCGTGGCCCGGGGCGACTGGATGGACTACGACACCGATCACGACGGCGACAGCGAGGATGGCCTCACCGTTGGCGTGAACTTTCGCCCCACGGAGGAAACGGCCTTCAAGCTCGACTACAACTGGCGCCGCGTGACGTCTGTCGAGGATGAACGGGGGGCCGCCGAAGGCCGTCTCTTCTTTTCCTTCGCGACGTATTTCTAAGGGAGAGCGTCTTGGTTCGCCGGATGATCGTCTTGTTCGTGGTGGGGATGGCGGCGCTGGTCGCCGCCTCCCCGACCGCTGCCCAGGAGGAGAGCCCCGACGGTCCCGAGGCTGTGCGGGTGTACTTCACCGAGGAGGAGGCGATCGCCAAGGCCTTTGCCAAGGCGGACTCGGTATGGAGCGACTCCTGGACACCCACCCCCGGGGAACGCGCCGCTGTCGAGGCCCGTCTCGGGATGCGGCTGGCC
>JAUUZX010000051.1 GCA_030592025.1 bacterium
CCGACGGTCACCGTGTAGACCGTGGTGGCGTCGAGGGCCTTGACCAGCAGCACCACCACGTAGGAAATGCCGACGACGAGGCCGGAAACCTCGGCCCCGGGGCCCGCGATCGTGACGTGGTCGACGTAGCTGTCAATGTCCATGATCTCGTTGAAGTCGACCCGCACGCCGATCAGGTCCGGCGCGACGCCGGTGGCGCCGTCGACCGGGAAGGTGCTCGTCACGAAGGGGGCCGACGTGTCCACCGCGGCGGGAGCCGTGCAGAAGCTGCTCATGAAGGGCTCCGCCAGCCCGTTGCCGGCCAGGTCGGTCACCGAATCGGCCACGTGGATCGAGTGGACCGTGCCGGCGTTGAGGTCTCCCGCCACGACCAATTGGCAGGACGTCGGTCCCGGCACGAGGTCCGCCGCGGCCACGAGGGGACCCGAAGTGTCCAGCCCCACCCGCAGCTCGATGCCGCCGGCGAACGTCCCCTCATCCATGGCTTCGTTGAAGTGGACCTCGACCATGCCCGTCATGACCGCCACCCCCACGGCGCCGTCGAAGGGATCGGTCAGCACCACGAGGGGCGGCGCCAGATCGGCGGCCGCGGCCTCGGTCGTGAACATCGCCAGGAATGGTGCGGTCAAAGGGTTGCCGGCCATGTCGGTGACGTCGGTCGTCACGTGGATGCCGTAGAGGGTCGCGGGCACCAGATCATCGCCCAGCCCGAAGCTGCAGTAGGTGCCTCCGGTGTGGAAGGACGAGGGCGTCAGCCGGGGGCCGGCCGGATCGTCGCCCACCGTGAGGTAGACGTGATCGGCGTAGGAGTCCCGATCCATCTGCTCGTCGAACTGGATGGTAACCGCCAGGAGCTCCATGGTCACCTGGGCGTCGCCGTCGGCGGGGATCGTGGTGGCCACCGTCGGCGGGATCACGTCCTGGGCCAGTACCGGGCACGCTGCCGCCAACGCCAGCACCAGAACTGCACTTGTGCATCGTTCACGTGTCATGTCGATGAGTCTTCCGTCAGGGCCGACCGTTCCCCCAGCGGCCCGGGTCCTCACGCATAGGATTCTGCATGTTGTCGCCATGACGGCGACGGGCGGATAATAGCACAGGTTCACCTCCGGGTTCACGCCCGAACACGGATATCCATGGCGGGACCCCGCGGTCTTCCTATAATCTAGATTATTGTTGTCTTGTTTAGGGCCCGAGGAATACAGGGGGAAGGACCCATGACCATCGCCAAGACACGCCTCCTCGCCATGAGCCTGGCCGTCGCCACCCTGCTGGGCGCGAGCAGCGCCATGGCCGCGGGGCAGGTGGGCCAGTACGCCGCCAACTTCACCCTCACCGACTCCCAGGGCAACGTCCACACCCTCAGCGACTACCGGGGCGAGGTGGTCCTGCTGTTCATGATGGGCTACGGCTGAAAGGAGTGCAAAAGAAGCGGCTCCGGTACGGAAGCCTTCGTGGACAGTTACAACGGCCGGCCTTTTCGCGCGTTCGCCATCGATCTGTGGGACGGCTCGGACGCCCAGGTCGAGGATTTCCGCAGCGACGCCGGCATCACCTACCCCGCCCTGACCATGGGCACCACCAACGGCATCGGGACGAGCTACGCCGTGGGCTTCGACGCCTTCTTCGTGGTCGACGGCAGCGGCGTCATCCAGTACCGCCGCCACATCACCGAAGGCTCCCCCGCCTGGCGCCCCGAAGACGTGGGGCCCATCGTGGACGCGGCCCTCGGCTACCTGCTGTCCGGTGTGGGCGACGTGCCCGCCAACGGTGGTTTTGCCATGGGCGCGACCTACCCCAACCCCTTCAACCCCTCCACGCGCATCCCCTACCGCATCGGCGACCAGGGCGGGGACGTGGCGGTGCGGTTGCAGATCCTGGACGTGCGGGGGCGGGTCGTCCGCACCCTCGTCTCGGGTCGGCAGGCCTCCAATCAGGACTACGATATGGTCTGGGACGGCAAGGACGACGCCGGCCGCGGTTTGCCCAGCGGCACCTACGTGGCCCGTCTCGTCGTGGGCGACGAGATCCAGGCGCGCTTCATGACCCTGGTGAAATGATAATTGCACAAATTCGAATATTTTCCGCCCTATGGCGGCGTGCCCCCGTCTTCCTATAATCTAGAGATTAATGGTCTTGTATAAGACCATGAAACCCGTCCATCAACTTCCGGAAAAATGGGGGGATTACCCATGATCAGCACCAATACACGGCGCATCGCGACAGGCCTGACCCTGGCCATCATGCTGTCGGCCGGCACCGCCCTGGCCACGGGGCAGGTGGGCGAACCCGCAGCCGACTTCACCCTCACCGATTCCCAGGGCATGGTCCACACCCTCAGCGACTACCGGGGCGAGGTGGTCATTCTCTTCATGATGGGCTACGCCTGACCCACCTGCACCAGTTACGGCTCCGGTACGGAGGCGTTCATGCAGAGTTACAACGGCCAGCCCGTGCGCGCCCTCGCCATCGATTTCTGGGACGGTTCGTCCTCCCAGGTCGAGAGCTTCCGCACCAACGCGGGCATCAGCTACCCCGCCCTGACCCTGGGCAGCACCAACGGCGTCGGGACCGACTACGCCGTGGGTTACGACGCCTTCTTCGTGGTCGACGGCAGCGGCGTCATCCAGTACCGCCGCCACATCAGCCAGGGCCCGCCGGCCTGGCGTCCCGAGGAAGTCGGGCCCATCGTGGACGCGGCTCTCGGCGACCTGCTGTCCGGTGTGGGCGACGTGCCGGCCAACAGCGGTTTCGCCTTGGGTGCGGCCTACCCCAACCCCTTCAACCCCGCCACGCACATCCCCTACCGGATCAACGGCGAGGGCGGGGACGCGGCGGTCCGCTTGCAGATCCTGGACGTGCGGGGGCGTGTGGTGCGCACCCTCGTGTCGGGTCGGCAGGCCTCCAATCAGGACTACGATATGGTCTGGGACGGCAAGGACGACGCCGGCCGGGGCATGCCCAGCGCCACGTACATGGCCCGTCTCGTCGTGCGCGATGAAACCCAGTCGCGCTTCATGACCCTGGTGAAGTAGAAGGGTGGAAGAGGATACATGACCCACGTTGAACTTCGTTCGTGGCGGCGTCTGCCAACGGTCCGGGGACGGATGGGGAGCCTTGCGGGGCTCCTCGTCCTCCTGGCCGCACTTCTGGCAGTCCCGGCGACAGCCGCCGCCGCACCGGCCGACCTCGGCCCGGCCCCCGCCTTCACTCTCGAGACCCACGCCGGCGGGCGCACCAGCCTGGCCGACCACCTCGAGAACGGCCCCGTGATCATCGACTTCTGGGCCACCTGGTGCGGCCCCTGCCGCAAGGCCCTGCCCCATCTCCAGGCGCTCCAGGACCAGTACCGCGACCAGGGCCTGACGGTGCTCGCCGTGAGCATCGACGACCCCCGCAACCAGCCCAAGATCGGCGGCTTCGTCCGCTCCCAGAAGCTCGACTTCCCCATCCTGCTCGATGGTGACAGCCGCGTGGCCCGCCTCTACCGCGTGGCCAGCGTCCCGTCGACGTTCCTGGTCTCACCGGAAGGGCGCGTCGTGGCGCTGCACCGCGGCTACCGGGACGGGGACGAGAAACTCCTGGCCGCCGAAGTGGCTGAATTGTTCGACGCCCTCACCGCCGCGGAGGCCCCATGAAATTTCCCGCTCTCGTCGCGCTGCTGGTCCTGACCAGCGGCGCGCTTCCGCCTGTGGCGTCCGCCCAACTCTGGGGCGACGAGGAGGCGGGCTACCTCCAGGCCGGCAACCTCATGGAGTACCAGGTGGGCCGCGATCCTTCAGGTGAGGAGGACGAGCGCACCAAACACGTCGACCAGTTCATCCTCGACTACACCAAGGGCGACCTGCGCCTCGGCCTGCGCTACGAGTTCTACCGCCCGTCCCCCGACGAGATCGGCGTGCCGGCGGCCTACGACCGCCTGACCCAGAAGTACGCCGAGTGGTCGAGCCCCGACCTCACCGTGCGCATCGGCAACGGCTACACGATCCTGGGCCGGGGCCTTCTCTTTCGTGCCTTCGAGTTGCCGGGTGTCGTGCGCGACGCGTCCTTCCCCCGCGCCCGCTACGCCGAGAGCCGCGACCTGGACGGCGTCATCATCACCGGACGGGCCGGCCGCACCGAGGTCGTCCTGCTCACGGGCAAGCCCGTCAGTAACCCGGACAACCCCTACAGCGACGTCGCCTTCGTCACCCGGCGCGCCGGCGATCTCTCTGGCGGCCAGGTGCGCTTCGACGCAGGGCGGGGCACCCGGGTGGGCCTGTCCTACGTGCGCAGCGACGTCTTCGAGTTCGAGGAACAGGGCGGCGCCGACCTCGAGTTGCGCGTCGACCAGCTCGTGCCCGCCCTGGCCGACGCCGGTTTCGGCCTGCGCGCCTACGGCGAGTACGCGGGCCGGCAGTGGCGTCCCTTCGAGGACGGGTTCTCCGGCACCGACGGCACCCCCCACGCCATCTACTCGGCCTTCGAGCTCTCCTACGGCACCTGGGGCGCCAGCTTCGAGACCAAGCGCTACCACAAGTTCAACCTGAAGGTGAACGACCCGCCCAGCTTGGTCCCCGAGTTCGGCGACCACCTCCTGAACCGCTCGACCCACGTCCTCGAGGCCGACGACGAGATCGGCAGCCAACTGACGATCCAGGGCGCCCTGCCCCGGGACTACACCCTGCGCGCCGAGTACTCCCACGCCATCAACCGACGCGACATCCTCGGCCGTTACGATGGCTCCCTGCGCTACGACCTGTGGTTCCTGGGCCTGGAGACGCCCGTCACCGGCACCTGGCACGCCGCGTTGTTCGGCGCCGTGGGCCAGGACGAGGTCGAGGGCATCTCTGACCGTTGGGTCACCGGCGCCGAGATCACCCGCCATCTGGACGGGGGCTACGCGGTGAAGGGGGACCTCGAGTACCTCAAGGAGCAGAGCAAGGGCTTCGCCGGCGAGAGCGAATTCGAGAGCTTGTGGGCAGCGCTTTCGGTGAGTTTGGCCGGGCGGGGATCGGTGGCGTTGCAGGCGGAGTTTTCCAATGATCCGGCGGAGAAGGATGACCCCTTTACGGACGACCTGGAGACCGACGCCCGCGCCTGGTGGGGCGGGGTCGTGAATGTGCAGATCGATGCTCATCATGAGGCGACGTTGTTTGTGGGGGAGCGAAGGGGCGGGACGGCTTGCACGTCGGGGACTTGTTATGAGGTGCCGGAGTTTACGGGGGTGGAAGTGCGATTAACCAGTCGGTTTTGACAGGGGGGCTTACGCCTGATCTTCAGCACCCACGGGTGTGTCAACAGAACTGTGTAAGCAGCCTCTCATGATCTAGACCGGCACCCTTCCCTCGAACACGATCGAGAAGAAGTTCAGGGCGGCGGCCCAGTCCTTTATCGGGCGCTTCCATTTCTTGGACGCCCTGATGATCGCCAGGTAAAGCACCTTCCTGACCGAGTCGTCCGTGGGGAAGGCTCCCCGCTTCCTCGTGACTTTCCGCAACTGGGCATTCAACGATTCGATGGCGTTGGTCGTGTACATTACCTTCCGGATCGGGTCCGGATAGCTGAAGAACGGGGTCACGTTTTCCCAGCGGCTTCGCCAGGTTTTCACCACCATCGGGAAGCGTTCGCCGTACTCGACTTCGAACGCATCGAGGGCCTGCTCGGCGGCTTCGACTGTCGGGGCCGTATAGATGACCTTCAGTTCCTTGGCCACCGCCTTGCGCTCTTTCCAGCCGACATAACGCAGCGAGTTGCGGATCATGTGCACGATGCACAGCTGGATCTCGGTCTTCGGGAACACGCTCTCGATGGCGTCGGGGAAGCCCTTCAGGCCATCGACCGCCGCGATCAGGATATCCTGAACGCCTCGGTTTTGAAGCTCGTTCAAGATGCCCAACCAGAACTTCGCCCCTTCGGCCTCGCCGATCCAAAGGCCCAGAAGCTCTTTGTTGCCTTCTAGATTGATGCCTAGCGCCAGATAGACCGCACGGTTGGTCACCCGGCCGCTGGTGCGAATCTTCATGTGGATGGCATCCAGGTAGACCACCGGGTAAACCGCATCCAGGGGACGATTCTGCCACTCCTTGACCTCGTCGAGAACCGCATCGGTGACCTTGGAGATCAGCGAAGGCGATACCTCTGTGCCGTAGATCTCCTTCAGTTGTTCCTGGATCTCGCGGGTGGTCATCCCGCGGGAGTAGAACGCTATCACCTTCTCATCGAAGCCTTGCAGGCGGACCTGCCGCTTGCGGATAAGCTGCGGCTCAAAGCTCCCGTTGCGATCGCGAGGCGTGTCGATTTCGAACTCGCCATTAGGGCCGATGACGGTTTTGCTCGTCTGGCCATTGCGGTTGTTGCCGGTGTTCCGGCCATCCGGAGAGTCTTTCTCGTAGCCCAGATGATCGGTCATCTCGGCCTCGAGAGCGCGCTCAATGAATCGCTTCTGAAGCTCTTGCAGGATGCTGCCGTCTTTGAGGATCTCTTCGGCAGTGGCATTCTCGGTCAAAGCGTCCAAGAGCTTGTCGAGCTTGTCTGGCTTCTTCTTGGCCATGGGATCCTCCTGGGTGGAGATTTTACACCATGGCTGCTCACACAGTTAGAAATACACTCCCAATCTGTCGCGCATCAAGGAAAGCCAAAGAGAATGCTCTACACCGTCATCATAGTGCTGAAACGCCGAACCTGTGTTGTAAGGCGGATCGATAAAGACACATTTGACCTTCCCAGTGAACTCCTGTTCCAACGCTTTGAGTGCGAGCAGGTTGTCACCGAAAATCAGCTGATTGTCGAAAATGTCGTCTTCATTCATACACTGCGCTGCGTGGTAGGATTTCTCCCGGTCTTCCATCCGGACCCTCGGCTCCAACTTGGGCCGGTTCTCCTTCCCTACCCATGTCAATTCAAGTTTGGTCTTCTTGGTCATTGCTGCGTCCTGCCCCATTATTTTCTCAAGTGACGTCATTGTCGAATCGTCACAACACCATCCAAGACGTGTGTCGTTTCCACAGCGCGATATGTCTCCGCACTCCTAACGAGTCACTGCTCGCCAGGGTGCCAAAGTTCCCAGTCCAATACTCTCCACGCCACGGTCAGCTATGCGCCAACAGCGAGGTGAATAGGACCTACTCATTCCCGCCCCCCGGACAGATCCAATTCGCCCCGCCTCACCTTCTCGGAACAAAACCGATCAAACTGCCTCTTAGCCAATTTGAACGGCGTCGTCTTCCCGTTCTCCCAGCGGTTGATCGTGGCAAAGCTCACCCCCAGCTCATGGGCTAGCCCTTCCTGGCTGATGCCCAGTTGCCTGCGGATTTCCTTGACCCGTGCGGGGAAGCTCTGCCCGTCCACAACCATCCAACCTGTCTCGGAATAAAGCACCAAAGTCATTTGAGATCTCAAGACCGGACTATAACACGTGCTATGGCAGTGCCAATAGAAAACAGGCCGCAAAGAAAAACAAACCACTCGACACGCCGTTCCCGACGCCCCAAGCGGTTCGTTTCGGTCTCATTGGTGGAGGCGGCGGGAATCGAACCCGCGTCCGTAACCGGTACTCCGC
>JAUUZX010000090.1 GCA_030592025.1 bacterium
AGCCTTGCCGATGGTCACGGCCATGACGATGTCGTGGTCCTCCGGCAACCCGATGATCCCGGCCACCGCCGTGAAGTCGAAGCCCGTCATGGGGCAGCTGTCGTAGCCCATGGCCTTGGCCGCCAGCATGAGGGTCTGCGCCGCCATGCCCCCCGAACGCAGATTCTCGTCCCGCCGCGCTTCGGGGTTGGCATCGTAGTAGCCCTGGATCATGGGCACGAGAGCGTCGCGCACCTCCGCGGGAGCGTTGGCCCAGTAACGCTCGGTCTCCTGCCGGTAGGCTCCCCGGTCGCCACAAACGATGACCAGGAGGGAGCAATCGGTGAACTGGGCCTGGTTCCAGCCCTTGTCCCGGACGGCCTGCATGACCTCGGGGTCCGTGACGGCCACGAAGCGCCAGTTTTGGATGTTGAACGCCGTCGGGCTGAGGATCGCGGCGCCCAGCAGGTGATCGATCTCCTCGTCGGTGAAGCGATGGTCCGGGTCGAACTTCTTCACGGAGCGGCGGTTGGAGAGGGCGTCGAAAAAATCCATGAGCAGCGTTGTCCTTCGGTTCGGGGGCGGCCTCAGGAGGCCGTGGCAACAATCAGCCGCCCGGAGGTCCCCGGACGGTTGAGCAGGTACTGGAAGAAGAGCCAGCCGGCCAGGTAGGCCGGCGGGTCCCAGGGGTCAGCCGTGGTAGCCGCCCCCAGCCGGGGCAGGACGACCGGCAGGCACAGCAGGTCGTCACCCCAGGATCTCGCCCAGGCCGGCGCGCCACCGGCAACCTCCCCCACGCGCAGGAACAGCCACGCCGTGGCGACGAGCCCCAGCGCGGCGCGGCCACGGAGGTCGGCAGGCATCAGGCGTCTCATCACATGGACAGCGCGGTGATCAGGACGGCCGCGCCGACAAGCACCAGCAGGGTCAGGGCCAGGCCGTCCCGACGCATTCTGTCTTTCACGTCCAGTCTCCTCAGGTTTCGCCCCGCAGGTTCACGATCCCGAAGACCCCCCCACAGGGATCCTGGAGCACGGCGAAGCGCCCCACCGTCGGCAGGTCCGTCGGCTCCACGAGGACCGTGCCACCCAGGGCGGCTGTCCGGGCCGCCACGACATCGCCATTGGCCACGGCGAAGTACACGAGCCAGTGGTTGGCCACGTCGGGCATGTCGTCGGGCAACGCGAGCATCCCGGCGGTCGCGTGGTCGTTCAGGTAGCAGACGGTGTACGGTCGGCCCGCCGTGTCCGTATCGCGAGCGTCCCACCCCAGCAGGTCGCCGTAGAAGACGCGGGACGTCTCGAGATCACGGGTGATGAGTTCGTTCCAGCACATGGCCCCGTCGGCGTCCTTCAGCTCGACGCCCAGGTTGGCGTGGGGCTCCCAGATGCAGAACAGCGAACTGTCCGCCGATCGCAGGATGGCCATGCGGCCGTGCTCCATGACATCCAGGGGCCCGACCAGGATCTCCCCGCCGAGATCGACCGCACGGGCGGCTGTGGCATTGGCGCTCTCCACCGCGACATACTGGAACCACTGGCTGGACATACCGCGCCCCGTCTGCTCGGGCGCCAATTCGTACATGGCCGCAACCACCTCGCCGTCCCGCGTGAAGCGGGTGTATCGGCCCGATCTGCCCAGGTCCTGGTCCGCCCGCTTCCAGCCGAGAAGATCCTGGTAGAACGCGCCGGCCCGTTCCTGGTCGACGGTCCCCAACTCGACGTAGCAGAAGGTTCCCGGAGCGTGCTCCCGGATACCGATCATCGCGTTTCCTCCGACGTGGGGGGGGGTGGTGCGTCCGATGCCGCGCCTCAATGTACGGCAAGACCCATGTTGCAGCCCCAACGGGTCTGCCGTCAAGGAGGCAGGGCAGCGACCGATCGCCGGACGTTTTTTCCAACAGCCGCGGAAACCTTCGGACAACGACGACGTCTTTGCCCATGGACAGCGGTGCCCGCCGTCGCCGCCAAAAGATCCCGCTATCGAAAGGTGAACCCCGTGGCCCGATTCCTTCCCTCACGCTGCCTCACGCGGTTCCTGCCCATCCTCGTGGCGCTGGTGTTCGCCGTCCCGGCCCTGGCTGACGGCTTCGGTCTGCCCCACGACCGCGCGGGCCTGGGTTTCGGCAACCTCCGGGAGTTCGCCGGCTTGCGGTTCAACATCCGTGAGCACGGCATCGACCGCATGACAGGGGTGAACGTCACCTTGTGGGCGCCCCGGCGCAATAAAAGTGCCGTCTACCGCGGCCTGAACCTGGCCCTGATCGGGCACAGCGGACGCTCGACCCGAGGGATCACCCTGGCCGGATTGGGCATCGGCGACGGGAATATCTCGGGCATCGCCCTGGGCGGACTCGGTGTCGGCGGCGGCGACATCACCGGCATCGCCCTAGGCGGACTCGGCGTCGGCGGCGACGACATCACCGGCATCGCCCTGGGCGGACTCGGTGTCGGTGGCGACGACATCACCGGCATCGCCCTGGGCGGACTCGGCGTCGGCGGCGATGACATCACCGGCATCGCCCTGGGCGGACTCGGCGTCGGTGGCGACGACATCACGGGCATCGCCATGGGCGGACTCGGTGTCGGTGGCGACGAACTCACCGGCGCGATGCTCGGCGGCGGCGGCGTGGGTGGGGATCGTCTGCGGGGACTGTTCGCCGGCGGCACGGTCGGCGGCGACCATCTGTCCGGCGTGGGTCTCTCCCTCGCCTACCTGAAACTGGAGGAACTGACCGGTGTCGGCACGGGAGCCTACACCCGCGTGAAACGTCAGACCGGACTGTGCATCGGCGTCTTCAACTCGGCCGACCACCTCCATGGCGTCCAGATCGGGTTGCTCAATCGCGCCGGCAACAACCCCCGCGGCCTGCAGTGGCTGCCGGGGATCAACGCGCATTTCTGAGGGTAACGAACCGCCGTTTTCGAAGCTTCTTGACCTCGCGGGGCCCGCCGGTGAAGTTTCGATGAAATGGCCTTTTCTCCTGGAGGGGAGGGAATCCTCGTGCCCGATCTGCGCCGCCGACATGTGATCCTGCTGGTCGTCGCCCTGGTCCTGACCGGCGTCCTTCTGAACTGGTCCCATCTGATCAACGCCATGCTCCCCCCCGGCAGCCGCCCCGCGGCCATGACCTTCGCTGCCCCCACTCTGACCGACGCCGAGTTCGATAACATCGCGGTCACCCTGGGTGCCACCCGCCCCCCTGCCGAACTGGGGCACATCGCACATTTCCGCGAGGCCGGGGTCCGATCCTATGAAGGGCCCTCCACCTGCCTCGGCTGCCACGACGAGGTGGTCTTCACCGACTGCGAGGGCCAGCGGCGCCACGAGGACCTCATGGCCAACCTCACCACCACCGCCCACTACCGCTTCTTCACCAGCGAACACCCCAACGTGTGGGGGTTCAACGGCGAATCCGCCGACAATTTCGCCATGGGCAAGATCAACCGTCCCTGCCCCAAGCCGGGCAGCTTCGCCATGACCGCCTGGGCGGAACTCGTCGTCACCGCGCGGGGCGACACCCTCAGCGAGGGCTGCGGACAGTGCCACATCGGCGGCCAGGCCCAGGCGCCGCTTGGCGAGATGATGCCCTTCTACCGCACCCTGGCCGTGGAGCGGGAGGCCATCGACTGCCTCATCTGCCACGCCGCCCTCTACGACATGAACCGCAAGCAGGTGGTGCGCGACGCCAACGGCCGTCTGCGCTGGGGCCAGGACCGGTCGCTGCGCGCGGCCCTCACCACCAACACACCCACGACGGAAGCCTGCCTGCGGTGCCATCAGCACAACATGGGCGGCGACATCCATGTCGAGGAGGGTGCGACGGAATTCGCGCCGAGCCTGGTCGCCAACGAAGGGGCGCGACCCCGGGTCCTGCATCCCGGCTCCAAACGCGGCGTGCCCTTCACCCCCGACTGGGACGTCCACGCCGCCGCCGGTGTGGGCTGCCTCGATTGCCACCCCACCGAGGGGCACCGCATCGCCAAGGGCACCCGCACGACCACCATCATGGCCAACGATCTGCCGGCAGTGGACATCGCCTGCACCGATTGCCACGAAGCGCCCATCCACGGCGTCGACGAAACGAGCCGGGCCCTGGACGCCCATCAGGAGCGGCTGGCCTGCCAGACCTGCCACATCCCCTCGCTGCACCCGGACAACATGACGCGGCGGGACTTCGCCGAAACCGTGTTCGACGAGCACGAGGGCATCCACCTCTACAACGACGAGCTCAAGCTCACCGGCCCCGGCGAGGGCATCGCCTACGTGTGGTGGAACGGGGACGGCACCTTACTCGGCAACCCCATCGGCGAGAACCCCAACGGCGCCGGTTTGTACCGCTTCTACACGGGAGAGCACCGCTGGCCCGAGTTCGCGGACTTCGACTACACCCGCTGGTACGACGACGTCATGAAACCCCTGGCCGGGATCCGACCGTCGAAGATCCATCCCATGAAACGTTTCAACGGTCGCCAGCACGTCGACCTGCAGAACGTCGGCCCCTTCGGCGGCATGTTCGTGCCCTACAACCTGCCGGCGTACTACCGGGACGGTGATCCCGACGCCGCGGCCCGCCTCGAAGTCGCCAAGCCCATGATGGGCATGATGTACGGCTGGTTGTTCAAGTTCTACATGATGGACCGGTTCATGTCCTACATGGACATCGACGGCTGGGATACCGGCGCCTACGCCGACGTGCAGGCCGGGCGCCGAGTGGCGGCCCGCTGGCTGCCCCAGGACGCCATGCTCGAACTCAGCCATGGGATCCGGTTGGAGGGGGCGCTGAATTGCGCGGACTGCCACGCCGACAACGGCGTCATGGACTTCACGGCCCTCGGCTACACGTCAGCCGAAGTGGCCGCCCTCGTGGCGCCCCGCTGAGGGCCGTTCAGGGGCGGCGGGCAGCCAGGGCCGTGGCCAGGTCGCGGCTCACCTGCAGATGGAAGGACGCGGGCGGCGCGAACTCCCAGAACTCCCCCAGCTCGTGGTTGCCGGTGGTGCGCTCATAGACGAGGGCCTGGGTCAGCAGATCGAGGCGATCCGCGTCCCGCACCAGCTTCGCTTCGGCCGATTCCTGGGCCTCGAACTCGTCCCACACCGTACGCCAGCCCACGAACAGGGGCAGCCCCGCGCCGAGCTCATCCATGGCCGCGCTCTCCAACAGGGGCTTCGCGCCCGACGGCAGCAGACGCGACGCACCCAGGCTGAGGTCCCCGGTCACCGCTTCGGGCAGGTCGTGCAACACGGCCATGGTCAGGACCTTGCCCCGGTCCAGGTCGGCACCCACCGCTTCGCAGAGCAGCAGGGCCGTCAGGGCCACGCCGTGGCTGTGGTCGGCGACGCTCTCGACCGCGGGCACACCTCGCTGGGCCCAGCCCGTGCGCGGGGTGGTCTTCATGCGGTTGGCCTGGAGCAGGAGATCGCAGAGTCGGTCGGCGTGGTCCATGGTCGTCCTTTCAGTCCCGACGGAAGAGCGCAGGGTCCTGCAGCTTGAGCACATCCCCCATGTTTCCCTTCACCTTGATCTTGCCGGTCATGAAGGCGGTCATGGGGTTGACCGAGCCGTCCACGACCCCGAGCCAGGTCTCGTCGCCGGTCGTGATGGTGCTGGTGGCGTCGTCCGCCCGGCCCTCGCCCATGGTGCACGCCCCATCGGCGATGCGCAGGATGAACTCCCCGCCACCCTCGCCGGATACATCGAACTGCAGGACCGCCTGCCAATCGCCCGCGGCGGTGCCGTCGAAGCGCGCGGCCATCTCGGTGAACAGGGTGCGACAATCCATGGCGAGTACGTCCTTTGTCTGGGGACCGTCATCGAGGATGACGTCTATGGTACCGCCGGACAGCAGGGTTCACCAGTGGTAGAAAAAGAACGGCGGGTGCCGCACCGACACCCGCCGCGATCCGTCATCAAAGCAAATCTAGAACCCGATACCCGCCCGCACTTCGAACCACTTGAGATCGTCGGCCACCTTGTAGCGCACCGAGGCGTCCAGGGGCCCGAGGCCCATGCCCACCAGGGGCACGATCCCGAACTCGTCGCCGATGCCGTCGCCGCCGGTCGCAAAGTAGTAGCCCAGTTCCAGGCCGAAGTACATGGTGCCGATGCCGGCCTTGCCCCCCACCGAGGTGTTGATCAACGAGAGATCGTCGGGCGTGATGCCCAGGGCGTCGGTTTCCGCGGTGCTCTTGGCGGCAAAGGTCTGCCAGCCCGCGGTGCCGTAGATCGATGCCAGGGGAGTCACCGGGTAGTCCAGGACCACGTGGGCACCATAACCCGCATCAAAGCTGTCGCCGAGGTCGCCCGTGGGCAGCATGACGCCGACGCCGGCGCCGATGGCCGACGCGTTGGTCACCCAAAGCACCGCGCTCGCCAGGACGAAGGTCGCGATTCCGGTCTTCTTCATGGTCGA
>JAUUZX010000298.1 GCA_030592025.1 bacterium
GGGGTGTCTCATGTCCGGCCCACCGCAAGGGATGGGCCGGACACATTCTCAGAGGCACAACCCATTGCTCAGAGTACCCAAGCTTCCTATCGTGGTACGGAACCACCACCACCCCAACCGGAGCGACCCATGACCACCTCCTACTCCGACCTCCCCGGCCTCCATCTCATCGACCTGGACCAGGACCTCACCGGCCAGCGCCGCTTCATCAGTTGCTGGGTGTGGAAGAGCGATGAGCTGACCTTCGTCGTGGACCCGGGCCCCCCGTCCACCGGCGCGCGCCTCGTCGCGGCCCTGGAGGAGCTCGGCATCGAGCGCCTCGACTTCGTCCTGCTCACCCACATCCACCTGGACCACGCCGGCACCACCGCCGGCGTGCTCGAGCGGTGGCCCATGGCGCGGGTGGTGTGCCACGAGCGGGGACGTCGGCACCTCATCGACACCGCGCGGCTGTGGGAGGGATCCCTAGCAGTGCTGCGGGAAAAGGCCCGGGTCTACGGCGAACCGCGGCCCATCCCGAAGAGCGCCCTCGCCGACATCGACGAGCTGACCGCCCACGGCATCGAGACCATCCCGACCCCGGGCCACGCTCCCCACCACGTGTGCTTCCGCCACGGTTCGCGGCTCTTCCTGGGAGAAGCCGCGGGCACCTTCTCGACCCTGGACCGGGGCTCTGACACACGCGAGCCCTACCTGCGCCCGGCGACCCCGCCCATGTTCAAGCTGGAGGTGGCGCGGGCCTCCATCGACCGCCTGCTGGCCCTGGACCCCTTGCCCGAGCAGTTGCTTTTCGCCCACCACGGGTTCTACTGCGGGGACACGCGCGCCTTGCTCACCACGGCGCGGGACCAGCTCGAACTCTGGGTAGGTGTGGTGGGTGACGTCGCCAACGAGCGCGGCGGCCTGCCCGCGCTGGGGGACGACGCCATAGAAGAAGGGTTTTTCACGGCCATCGCCACCACGCTGGCGCAGCGGGATCCCTACTTCGCCCGCGGCGACGAACTCGCCGACGACATCCAGGTGCGCGAGCGCGATTTCACCCGTCAGACCCTGCGGGGGATCACGGGGTACCTGCGGGCTATGTCTTCGGCATGAACGCCTTCAGCAGGTCGATGGGCACGGGGAATAGCGTCGTCGAGTTGTTCTCCGACGCCACCTCCACCAACGCCTGCAGGTAGCGCAACTGCAACGCTATCGGGTGCTCCTCGATGACCGCCGCGGCGTCGCTCAATCGCCGGCTGGCCTGGAACTCGCCCTCGGCGTGGATGACCTTGGCCCGCCGCTCGCGCTCGGCTTCGGCCTGCTTGGCCATGGCGCGCTTCATCTCCATGGGCAGGTCGACATCCTTCATCTCCACCGTGACGACCTTGATGCCCCAGGGGTCGGTGGCCTCGTCGAGGATGGTCTGCACCTCGGCGTTCAGCTTCTCCCGCTCGGCCAGCAACTCGTCCAGTTCGGCCTGCCCCAGGACGCTTCGCAACGATGTCTGGGCGAGCTGGCTGGTGGCGAACAGGAAGTCCTCGACGTCGATGATCGCCTTCTCCGGCTCGACCACCCGGAAGTACAGCACGGCGTTCACCCGCACCGACACGTTGTCCCGGGTGATGACGTCCTGGGGCGGCACGTCCATGGCAATGGTGCGCAGGCTGACCTTCTCCATGCGTTCGATGAACGGCACCAGGATGATCAGGCCGGGGCCGCGAGTGCCCACGTAACGCCCCAACCTGAAGACCACGCCCCGTTCGTACTCCCGCAGCACACGCAGGGAGTTGGCCAGGGTGATGGCGGCCAGGACGAAGAGGATCGCAGGTGTGATGAACGGCATGGTCAACTCCCGGGTTCAGGTTCACGGTCAACGGGGTTCAGGTTCGTTTTCGACAGGTTCAACGCGCAGCGTGCGGCCGGTGACCTCGCACACCTTGACGGACGTTCCTTCAGCCAGCGGCACGGCGGCCACCGCGTTCCATATTTCCCCATGCACGGCGACCTTGCCTGGATCCTCGCCGCCCCCCACTGGACGCACCACCCGACCAACCTCGCCCACCATGGCCCCCTTGCCCGTCACCACGGGGCGACGCCGTGCCCGGACGGCCAGCACGACGCATAGCAGGAAGAACCCGGCGAAGATGACCACCGTGGGCACCAGCACGTGCAGGCTCACCTGTGCCCAGGGCTCCGGCGAGTCGAAGAGCATGAGCGAGCCTAAGACCAGGGACGCGACGCCGCCCAACGAGAGAACACCGTGGCTCACGACCTTCACCTCCAGGAGCAGCAGCACCACCCCCAACAAAATGAGCGCCGCGCCGCTGGAGTCGACGGGCAGGGCCTGGAAGGCGAACAGCGCCAGCAGCAGGCAGATGGCCCCCAGCACGCCCGGGGCGAAGGCGCCGGGGTTGCTGAGCTCGAAGAACAGGCCGTAGATGCCGAGCATCATCAGGATGTAGGCCACGTTGGGGTCGGCGATGGTCTTGAGGAATTTCTGGCGGGCGCCGAGATCCTTGGCCACCGCTTCGAGGACCTCGTCGGGCACCGTGACCGTATCGTCGTCGGCCATGATCGTGCGGCCGCGGAGGCTGTCCAGCAGGGCCGACAGCGTGGGGGCGAGGAAGTCGATGATGCCCTGTTCGCGTGCTTCATCGGCGGTGAGATTGATGGCCTCGGTCACGAAGCTGCGGGCGACGTCGGGGTTGCGGCCGCGCCTCTCGGCGATGCTGGCGATGTAGGCCGCCGCGTCGTTGGCCACCTTCTTGGCCATGGTGCTGTCCATGGCTGCGCCGCCCATGCTCACCGGGCTGGCCGAGCCGATGTTCGTGCCCGGGGCCATGGCGGTCACGTGGGCGGCCACCGCCATGAAGGCGCCGGCGCTGGCGGCGCGGCTGCCTGAGGGGCCGACCCAGACCACGACGGGCACTTCCGAGGCCAACTGGGCCTTGATGATGTCGCGCATGGAGCTGTCCAGGCCACCGGGGGTGTCGAGCTGCACGATGATCAGGGCGGCGTCGATGAGGGGGGCTTCGACGATGCCGTCGACCAGGTATTCCGCGGCGATGGGGGTGATGGGGCCGTCCCAGGTGAGCAGACTGACGGGGGCGGCGTGGAGGACCGTTGCGCAAAGGCAAGCCGTGAGGCCGGCGATCGCGGCCGAGGGACGAGCGGGCAGGAATCGAGTCGTCACCGCCTCCTCCTTTCCGTTGGAGCGGGACTTCCTCGTCACTATACACGATATGGGCGGAGAGGGTTAGGTTGTGCCTCTGAGAATGTGTCCGGCCCATCCCTTGCGGTGGGCCGGATATGTTTCACCCCCAACACAACACCAAATCATGGTCCCCACCCTTCTGCCCAAACCCTAACTGCAGACACCACCACAACTCAGGCGATCCCTGGCCCTACAAGAAGATCGGCTACTTCCGGCGACACATCGCCCCGCACCGTATCCAGCGGTTTCTCTGCAAGGCCTGCAAACGCAGCTTCAGCACCCAAACCTTCTCCCAAAGCTACTGGCAAAAACGCCCTGACCTCGACGGCCGGCTCATCATGAAGACCGTCGGCGGCATGGCGAACCGACAGATCGCCAGGGATCTCAATATCGGTCCCGAGACCGTGAACCGGCACATCGCCCGCCTCGGTCGCCATTGCATGCTCTTCCACCAACAGATGATGGAGCACAGTCCGCCAGTCCATGAGGTCGTGGTCGACGGCTTCGAGACCTTCGAGCTCAGCCAGTACTTCCCGACCCATCACCATGTGGCCGTGGAGAAAGGCACAGACTTCTTCATCTACTTCACCGATAGCGAGTTGCGTCGTAAGGGGCGGATGACCGATGCCCAGAAACGGCATCGTCTCGAATTAGA
>JAUUZX010000184.1 GCA_030592025.1 bacterium
CAGGGTGTCGCACACGATGAGGACGACGCGGCGGGCCGACGGCTCGTCCTGGCCGCAGCCGGTGGTCAGCAGCAGGGCAACGAGGAGGGCAAGTCGACGCAAGGGTGGTTCCTCCGGGAGGGTCAGGCCTCGGCGCCGGCGGCGTCCGGCTGTTCATCCGGATGATCCGAAGCGCCGCGACGCCCCGCCGGCGGCCGCTCGACCACCGGCGTGGGCTTGCCGAAAAGATAGCCCTGACCCAGGCGCACGCCCAGGTCCAGGAGCACGCGGTAGTCGTCGGTGGTCTCGACACCCTCGGCCACGACCTCCGCGCCGAGCACCTCCCCCACCAGCAGCAGGCGATTCAGGGAGCGGCGCAGGTCCGGGTCGTCGGCCAGCCCGCTGACCATGCGCTTGTCGATCTTCATGACCTGGGGCTGGAGCATGACCAGGCCTTCGAGGCAGCTGTTGCCGAAGCCCACATCGTCGATGGCGATGTCGATGCCGGCGTCCTGCAGTTCGCGCACGGGGCCCGTCAGCACCGACGGATCCCCCAGGAGTTGCTGCTCGCTGATCTCCAGGCAACAGTGCCCCTTGACGCCGTTGCGCAGCACCCGGACGAGCTCCGGCACCGGCGTCTGCAGCAGGGTGGCGGGCAGGATGTTCACGTGGTAGCGCCCGCCGCCGTCCCGTCGGGCGGCCTCGGCGCACATCTTCACACAGCGCAGGTCCAGCGCCTGCAGGATGTCCCGCTCCTGGCAGAAACGAAACAGGTCGTCGGGTCGGCGCAGGGGTCCTTCGGGGCCGCGGATCAGCATCTCCCTCGAGACGATGCGCCCGTCCACCAGGTTGACGATGGGCTGGCTGACCACCTCGAGCACATCGCCGCGCAGGATGGCGCGGATGGTCTCGGGGCCGGCTTCGACCGTCTCGATGCGCGGCACCTCGTCGGGACCGACGCCCCGGGTCACCTGGTTGGAGCCTTTTTGACGGCCCCGCTCGAGCACGAACTGGGCCTTGGCCAGCACCTCGTCGAAGCTCAGGGCGTCGGGGGCGATGGCTGTCACGGCCAGGCTGGCGGTGGTGGTCAGGGTGTGGTCCCCCGCGCGCATGACGTCCCGCGAGATGCCCAGACGGATCTTCTCGGCCACGGTCTCGCCGTCCTTCATGTCGGCGCCGGGCAGCACGACCACGAAGCGGTCGGTGCCGCAGCGCCCGACCTTGGCTCCGTCCCCCACGGCCTCGATGATGCGGCGCGCCGCGCTCACGAGAACGAGGTCGCCGACGCCGTGGCCCAGGGTGGCGTTGATGCGGGCGAAGTCGTCCAGGTCGACGAGCACGACCATGAGATCCCGCCGGGCCCGTCGGCAGGCGGCGAGCTCATCGCTCATCACCCGCTCCAGCCCCTTGCGGTTCAGCAGGTCGGTCAGGGCGTCCTGGTGGGTGAGCCAGTCCAGGCGGGCGGTGATCCGGGCCAGTTCGCGGTTCACCTCGACCTCGCGGCGGCAGTATCTCAGGGTGCGCGACCAGAGGTCGGCGTTCAGGTCGTCGATGTCCAGGCACTCGACGGCGCCGGCCTTGCGCGCCTCCTGGCGACCGGCGGTGCCCCGTCCCTTGAGCAGCGCAATGACCGGCACCTCGGGGCCGGCCGCGCTCAGCTTGCGCAGGGCCGTGGGCAGGTCGACGTCTGCCGGCGTCGGTCCCGCGAGAACGAGATCGACCGTGCCGACCGAAAGATGAACAAGTGCATCCTGGAGATGGGAGAGGTGGGCGACACGCCAATTGCCCGCGTGGGCCGCGCCCAGCAGGTCGGTCACGCGGCCGGCGAGTTGCCGGTCGTCGGTGAGCAGCAGCAGACGGCGTACCGTCCGGTCGGCCTCCATGGCGCGCCCTTCGCATCCGTTCGCGGGTTCCTGCCGCATCCTTGCGGCAACGGGATAACTGCAGCGACGGTACTATGCACCCCGCAGGGGCGCAACCGGGGAATTGCGCGGGGCCTAGATGAGGTCGCGCACGATCTCCACCGCCGGCCCGGCATCACTCATGACGTAGAAGTGGACACAGGGCGCCCCCGCCGCCATGAGCCCCTCGGCCTGCCGTCGGCCCCAGCGCTTGCCGATCTCGGCGACGTGCTGCGGGTTGTCGTGGATCTCGTCGACCAGGTCGTCGGGGATGGACACGTGGAAGTTCTTGGGCAGGCTCGTCAGCTGCCGCGTGCTGTCGATGAGCTTGATCCCCGGGATGATGGGCACGGTGATGCCGGCGTCGCGGCACGCCTTCTTCCAGCGAAAGAAAACGTCGTTGTCGAAGAACATCTGGGTGACGATGTAGGCGGCCCCCGCGTCGATCTTCTCCCTGAGGTGGCCGATGTCGGTCTTGATGTTGGGCGCCTCCACGTGCTTCTCCGGGTACCCCCCCACCCCCACGCAGAAATCGATGGGCTCGCTGTTGGCCAGGTCGTCCAGGTAGCGGGCCTCGCGCAGATCTGCGAGTTGTTTCACCAGGTTGCGGGCGTAGATGTTGCGCGTGCGGCTCTTGTCCGTCGCCTTCACGTAGTTGGACTCGTCGCCGCGGATGGCCAGCACGTTGTGGATGCCCAGGTAGTTGAGCTCGATGACCGCGTCCTCGGTCTCCTCCCGCGAGAAGCCCGTGCACAGCAGGTGGGGCACGGTGTCGATGCCCCAGCGGTTCTGGATGATGCCGCAGATGCTCAGGGTCCCCGGTCGTTTTTTGCGGACGCGGCGCTTGATGGTGCCGTCGGGCAGTTCGTCGTAGATGGCCTCGGCGCTGTGGCTCGTCACGTCCACGAAGGGCGGCTTCACCGGTGCGATCTGCTCCACCATGCGGATGATGTCGTTCACCGACTTCCCGCGGGCGGGCGGGATGATCTCGAAGCTGAACAGGGTGCGGTCGGCGCGGTCGAGGTGCTCGGTGACGTGCATGCTCCGGTCCTTCGGTGGCGGCGCGACGGGCGCCGGGTCGTCAATCCAGATTTGCGGCCAGCCAGTGGGCGGCCTCGTCCACGGTGAGGCCCGAGCGGGCGGCCCAGTCGGCCACCTGATCGCGGCCCAGGCGCCCCATGCCGAAGTAGCGGGCCTCCGGATGACCAAAATACCACCCCGCGACGCTGGCCGCAGGGGCCATGGCGAAGTTTTCCGTGAGGACGGCCCCCGTGGCGGTGGTGGCGTCGAGCAAGGCGAAGATGTCACCCTTGGCCGTGTGCTCCGGACAGGCCGGGTAGCCGGGGGCCGGCCTGATGCCCCGGTACTCCTCGGCGGTGAGGGCTTCCGCGGTCAGGTTCTCGTCGGGGGCGTAGGCCCAGAACTCGCGGCGGACCCGTTGGTGGAGCCACTCGGCGGCGGCCTCGGCCAGGCGGTCGGCCACGGCCTTGGCCATGATGGCCCCGAAGTCGTCGCCGGCGGCCTCGCGCTCCCTGGCGACGGCCTCGCCCCCGGTGACGCTCGCCACGAAGGCGCCCACCCAGTCGGAGGGACCATCCACATCCGCGACGAAGTCGACCAGACTCAGGTTGGGGCGCCCGGCGTGGCTGCGCCGCTGCTGCCGCAGGAAGGGCACGCGGCGGAGCACCTCGCCGCGTTGCTCGTCGGCGTAGAGCACGAGATCGTCGGTGTCCCGGGCCGCGGGGAACAGGCCCAGCACCCCGCGCACAGCTACGGTGCCGTCACGCTGCCAGGTGGCCAGGAGTTCGCGCGCTTCGTCATGCAGTCGCCGCGCTTCGCTCCCCCTCTCGGCGTCGTCCAGGATGTTCGGGTAGCGGCCCGGCAGGCGCCAGGTGTGGAAGAAGGGCGTCCAGTCGATGAAGGTGGCGAGCTCGTCCAGGCCGGCCTCGACCTGATGGATGCCGGGGCGGGCGGGGCGTTCAGGAACATGAGCCCCCGGTTCGAGGCGCAGCCCCGCGGCCCGAGCCTCGGCCAGGGGCATCAACTGCTTCTTCTGCGCGGCGGCTTCCCGTTCGCTCCGCACCCGGGCGTACTCCCCGGTCACACGGGCGATGGTCGCGGCCCTGGTGGCGGGCTTGATGAGGGCGCCGATGACCCCCGCGGCCCGCGATGCGTCCAGCACGTGGAGCACCCCCGGCTCGTAGAACGGCGCGATCTTCACGGCGGTGTGGACGCGGCTCGTGGTGGCGCCCCCGATCAGCAGCGGGATCTCCAGGCCGGCCCGCTGCATCTCCTGGGCCACGTGCACCATCTCGCTCAGGGACGGGGTGATGAGACCGCTCAGGCCGATGATGTCGACGTCCCGCTCCACCGCTACCGCGATGATCTTCTCGACGGGCACCATGACGCCCAGGTCGATGATCTCGTAGTTGTTGCAGCCCAGCACCACCCCCACGATGTTCTTGCCGATGTCGTGGACGTCGCCCTTCACCGTGGCCAGCAGGATCCTGCCCGCCGACGTGGCCGCCGCCGCCTTCTCCCGCTCCAGGTAGGGCTGCAGCACGGTGACGGCCTGCTTCATGACCCGCGCGCTGCGGATCACCTGGGGCAGGAACATCTTCCCCGCGCCGAAGAGCTCGCCGACCCGGTCCATGCCGGCCATGAGCGGGCCTTCGATGACCGCCAGCGCCGTGTCGGTCTCGGCCAGGGCCGCCAGGGTGTCCTCCTCGACGAAGTTGGCGTCCCCAGAAAGAAGGGCGTGGGCCAGACGTTCGGACACCGAACCCTCGCGCCAGGAAAGGTCCTCCTCCCGGGCGACGGTTTGCCCGGCGGTGCGGGCGGCGATCGAGGTGAGCCGTTCGGTGGCGCCCTCGTCTCGGTCCAGGAGCACGTCCTCCACGGCTTCCAGCAGGTCGGGCGCGATCTCCTCGTACACGGCCAACTGCCCGGCGTTGACGATGCCCATGTCGAGCCCCGCGTCGATGGCGCGGTAGAGGAAGGCCGAATGCATGGCCTCGCGCACGGTGTCGTTGCCCCGGAAACTGAAACTGAGATTGCTGATGCCCCCGGAGATCCGCGCGCCGGGCATGGTCTCCTTGATGAAGCGGCAGGTGGCGATGAAGTCCTGGGCGTAGCTCGCGTGCTCGGGCA
>JAUUZX010000185.1 GCA_030592025.1 bacterium
GCCGTCGTTGTAGTCCGGCACCCGCAGGCTGCCGGTACCGTCGGCGTGCCAGCTGATGAAGCTGGTCGCGGTGCCGTCGCCGGGGGTGAACTCGATGCGGAAGTCGGGATCGGCTTCGATGAAGCGCAGCGCGGCGCCGTCGCTGTCGTCCTCGTAGCTGAGGAACTCGAGGTAGCGACCGGAGTCGGTGTCGCCCCAGGAGATCACGCCACACACGGGTCGCTCGGCGCGGTCGAGGTCGTAGAAGCTCCAGCTGCCGTTGTCGCCGCCGTCGCTCGTCTCACCGGAGAACCACAGGAACTCGGTGACGCCGCCGTCGCCGGAGACATGCATCTCCCAGGCCACGTGCCCGTCAACGGGCTTGCCGTTGAGGCGGATGCGCAGCAGTTCGGAACGCTCGGTCCAGGTGTAGGTCCAGTCCCAGGATCCGTCGTCGAGGGCCACCGGGTCGGTGTGCAGGGCGGCGGCAAAGGCGCCCACCGGGCCCGCGAGGGTCAGTTCGGCCAAAGCCTCGAGCACGACGGCGCGCAGGTAGGCGTTCACGAAGTTCTCGTGGATGCCGCTGCTCTTGTCCATGCTCTCGGCGTTGTCAAAGAAGTTGAAGTCGAAGGTCAGGGCTTCGGCGTCGGGCAGCGTGGGGGCCGTGGCCTGGGGCGTGCCCGTCAGGGAATTCGTGTCGTCGGAGCAGCCGGTGAGCTGCAGGGAGAAAAGGAGCATCAGGGCCGCGATGGCCATGAGGCCGGCGCCCGTGCGCATGTTTCGGATGGTCGTCATGTCGGGCCTCCTTGAAGGGCTTGGTTGTCGGGATCACTCCCCTAGGGGCAAGGGGTGTGCCCTGAAGCCGAAAGACGTATAACATGTTGTTGTGTAATCGTTAATATTATCGACAGTGGGTTTGACGGCCGACATCAACCTGTGCTCATCCACCACGCCTGAGGTGATGTGGAACGGTCGCAGGGTGGCCAGAGCCTGTCCCTGTCCTTCCTGAACAAGCGCAGAAGGTTCAAACCTGCGCCCCACTCTTGACAGCCCGGTCACCGGCGGGGCTTACTGGCAATGTCGAATTCCGGCCCGCTTTCCGTCCCAGAAAGGACCCGCGATCATGCCTACCGACCGTACCCTTGCCGGCAAGACCATCTTCGTCACCGGCGCTAGCCGTGGCATCGGCAAGGCCATCGCGCTCCGGGCGGCCCGCGACGGCGCCAACGTGGTCATCTGCGCCAAGACCACCACCGAGCACCCCAAGTTGCCGGGCACCATCCACGCCACCGCCGAGGAGTGCGAGGCCGCCGGCGGCCGCGCCCTGGCCGTGAAGGTGGACCTGCGCTTCGCCGAGCAGATCACCGCGGCCGTGGTCGAGGCGGTGGACACCTTCGGCGGCATCGACGTCGTGGTGAACAACGCCAGCGCCCTGGGCCTGACCGGCACCCTCGAAACGACCCTGAAGATGTACGACCGCATGCACGGCATCAACGCCCGCGGCAGTTGGCTGGTCACCCGGGAAGCCCTGCCCCACCTGTTGAAGGCGGCCAACCCCCACGTGCTGAACATCAGCCCGCCGTTGAACATGGACGCGCGGTGGTTCGAGAACCACGCGGCCTACAGTCTGGCCAAGTACGCCATGAGCGTGTGGGTGCTGGGCATGGGCGCGGAGTTCGAGGACCAGGGTGTGGCCTTCAACGCCCTCTGGCCCAAGACGACCATCGCCACCGCCGCCGTGCGCAACCTCCTGGGGGGGCAGGCCATGGTGAACGCCAGCCGCAAGCCCGAGATCATGGGCGACGCGGCCTGGTCCGTCCTCACCCGGGACAGCCGCGTCTGCACCCGCAACTTCTTCACCGACGAGGAAGTGCTGCGGGCCGAAGGCGTCACCGACTTCGAACCCTACGCCGTGAAGCCCGGCACTCCGCTGTGCCCGGATTTCTTTCTGGACTGACCAACGCCAAGGGGAGATCCGCGCCATGACCATGACCAAGACCAAGATCGTCGCGACCATCGGCCCGGCCAGTCGGGACCCCGAGATCCTGGCCGCCCTGATGGAGGCGGGCCTGGACGTTTGCCGGCTCAACTTCTCCCACGGCACCCACGAGGAGCACGCCACCGCCATCGCCGACATCCGGCGCGTGGCCAAGGCGGGTGGCCATGTGGTGGCCATCCTCCAGGACCTGGCCGGGCCAAAGATCCGCACGGGCGACATGGCCGACGGCACCGTCCTGCTCGTGCCCGGCGAGGAGATCGTCCTGACGACCCGGAAGGTGCCGGGCGACGCCCAAGAGGTGGGGTTGACCTGGGCCGGTCTGCCGCGGTGCCTCGAGCCGGGGGACGCCGTGCTGCTGGCGGACGGAGCCATGGAGCTCGAGGTCATCACCGCGGACGACGTCAACGCACGGTGCAAGGTCGTCATCGGAGGTGAACTGGGTTCCCACAAGGGGGTCAACCTGCCGTCGCGCACCATCGACGCGCCCATTCTGAGCAAGAAGGACCGCGAGGACCTGGCCTTCGGTCTGGAGCAGGGCGTCGACTGGATCGCCTTGAGTTTCGTGCGTTCCGCCGAGGACGTGCTGGCGGCCAAGCAGCTCATCGCCGACGCCGGCCACGACACGCCCCTCATGGCCAAGATCGAGAAGTTCGAAGCCCTGGAGGACATCGACGCCATCATCGAGGTGGTCGACGGGATCATGGTGGCGCGGGGCGACCTTGGTGTGGAGATCCCCCTCGAGCAGGTGCCCCGGGCCCAGAAGATGCTCATCGCCAAGGCCAACGCCGCGGCCCTGCCGGTGGTCACGGCAACCCAGATGCTCAAGTCCATGGTTGATAGTCCGCGGCCGACCCGGGCCGAGGTCACCGACGTGGCCAACGCCATCTTCGACGGCACCGACGCGGTCATGCTGTCGGAAGAAACGGCCATGGGGAAGTACCCGGTCGAGGCGGTGGACGTCATGACCCGGGTGGCGAAGGACACCGAGGACCACATGGCGACCCGCACTCCGCGCCGCCGCAACGACGACGACAAGCTCAGCTTCGAGGCGGCCGTGGCCCACACGGCGGTGCAGATGGCCGACGACATCGGGGCCCGGGCCATCATCACCTGCACCACCAGTGGCAGCACCACGCTGCTGGTCGCCCGCTACCGCCCGCGCCCGACCCTGCTGGCGGTCACCCCCGACGAGCGGACGGCGCGACGTCTGGCCATCGTGTCCGGCGCGGTGCCGTTGCTCATGCCGAGCACGGACACCGCGGAGGAACTGGAACTGGGCGCTGTGGCGGCGGCTCTGGCCGGAGGCTGGATCGAACCCGGTGATCCGGTGGTGCTGACGGCGGGTCTGCCGTTCCACGTGGCGGGCACGACGAATCTCATCAAGGTGTCCCGCGCGTGATCAACGAATGACGACGAAGCGCCCGACGAAGTCCTCGAAGTGGCGGTCGTCCGACTGCACCACGTAGAGGTAGATGCCCGAGACGACCTCCTGACCATTGCGGCTGACGAGATTCCAGCCGGTGGCGCCGCTGCCGCCGGTGCCGTCGTGGTGGAGGGTCTCGACGAGGTCGCCGCTGGCGGTGAAGATCTTGATGGTGTTGTGGGCCGCCGGCAGGTTCGCCCACACGACCTGGGAACCGGTGGGGTTGTCCCAGGTGGTCGCCTGCTGGTCGAACTCGGCGAGGGCCTCGAGGGTGACGGGGTTGGGGTAGACGTAGATGTTGGTGCCGTTGGCGGTGCGGTCCGCGACGGTCTGGGCTCCCTGGCGGGGTGTCGTCACGACGAATCCGGCAGCCGGCGAACTTTCGGAGCCAAAGCCCGTGGGGATCCAGTGTGAACCATCCCATATGGGCGTGTGGTCCAAGGCCGTGACGGCGTAGTACATGCGGAAGTTGTTGTGCAGGTCCTCGTCGATGTGGTGGTAGTACTTGGTGCCGCGCTTGGGGAGGACCGTCACGGAACCTAGCCGGCGTGTGATGGCGAAGAAGGTGTCGAGGACCGTCTCGGCGCTTTCCCAGGGCAGGAGGGTCTCGAACCCCGCGCGGGGCGTGCCGTTGTCCAGGCGTAGGGACGGCAATTCGAGGTACCGGGCCCGGGTGTCGGCGAGGACGATTTCCGTCATGGCGTCGGCCAGGCCCTCGTAGGCCGGGTCACTCAGGCAGGCCGGGGTGTAGCGGATACCCGTGAGGCCCGTGTTGCGACCCATGGGAACGTCGACCGTGTTGGCGATGGTGCCGGCGGGGATCGTGTTGATGATGTCCCATTCGTCGATCATGCCCCACAGCTCCACCGGAGGGGTCTGGTGTTCGTCCACACCCGCCGGCCGGGTCCAGTTGACGATGCGCCAGATGCGGTAGGCCTCGAAGTCAAGGGCGCCCGTCGTGTCGTCGGGGATGTACTCGCTGAGGTTGTCCCAGAAGATCTCGACCTGCCGATCGCCGGGGACGACCCGCATGTTGGGGGTGAACGGGGGGGCCTCGCCGACGAAGACCCAGGGCTCCCGGTGCTCCCGGCCATAAGTGCCGGTGGAGTAGTCCGGCTGCCACCAGGGGTAGAGAGGTGGAGGCGCTCGCCAGTAGAGTCCGTTTTCGACGGTGCATTCCTGGCCGTGGATGCTGAAGCATTCCTCGCAGTTGTCGGCGTTCACCCAGATGCAGGTGCGGCCGTCCTCATCGACGAAGGTCCGGTCGTACTTGATCGTCGCCTGGCCGAACACCGGCTCGGGGCCGATGCAGCGCTCGTCCATGAAGGCGGCGCGGTATTCCTCGAGGGGCTTGGTGCCGTAAGCGTTGGGCAGGTCGCCGAAGCAGACCTTGGTTTCCCTGCCGAAGTTGCCGGTCTCCCAATCGTTGTCCGCGTCGTGCCAGATGCCTCGCTGCACCTGGGCGGCGCTCAGGGCGGCCTGGAGCATGTCCCCCATGCCGTTGCCGATGACCATGGCGAGCCGGTAGTTGAGGACGGTGCCCGGTTCGACGATGCGGAACGGGCCCGTCGCTACCACAAACCTGTAGTCGTCGGCTTCGTTTGGCGTGCGTAATTGCA
>JAUUZX010000399.1 GCA_030592025.1 bacterium
CCTGCCCACCGCACGCCACCAGGAGCAGCGCGCAGGCTGCAGCGGCCAGCAGGATGGACAATGTTCGACGGGTCATCATGATCGCGTCCGACTTGAGGGCTTGGTTGTGCCTCTGAAATTGTGTCTGGTCGAATCGAAGCCGAATCCGAGCGCCTATCTATCAAGCCACTCAGGTCATAGATCAACAACCAGGTCTCGGAAACGGGCGGACACAATTTCAGAGGCACAACCTAAGGGCTTGCTATAAAGACTCCTCGGGTAGACACCCGCACAGCGAGATTCTATCCTAATGCATCCCGTTGTCGCCGTGAAGACGTCTGTCGGCGATGACTCTATCCGGCCACCCTCACCCCAGGACTGTTGGCACCATGGCCCATCCCGCGGGACACATCGACCCCGCCGACCTGCTGCCCGACATCGCCGCCTACCGGGCCGGCAATGACGCAGCCGGCGATCGCCTGTGCCGGTGCATGCGCCCGGCCGTGCGTCTCGGCGTGGCCCGCATGCTGGGCGACGACGACCCCGACGTCGACGATGTCGTCCAGGAGTCCCTGATCGCCTGCCTCGGTTACCTCACCGGGGACCGGGAATTCTCCGGCGACCCCACGCGCCTGGCGGTGACCATCGCCCGCAACCGTTGTCGCGACCTCTTGCGCCACCGCCTCCGACGCCCCCATCTGGCCATCGAACCTTTTGCCACCTGGCTGGCCGATCCCGGACGCTCGCCCCTCGACGATCTGACCGAGCGCGAGCTGAGCGAGATGCTGCAATCGGCCCTCGCACGGCTCACGAGATCCTGCCGCGATCTCCTGCGGGCCCTCTACGTGGAGGACCGTACGCCGGAGCAGGTTCGCGCGCGCATCGGGCTGGGCACGGTCCAGGCGGTGTACCATCGCCGCGGAGTGTGCCTGGGGCAGGCAAAAAAGTTCTTACAAAGACAATGGCGTTTCGGTTCAGGGGGCGACGGAACGACCGGGCAGGATCGCGGCGAGGAGCCGAAGGGACGGGCATATGACTGACGTGCACATCGAACATGACCAGAACGATATCGAATGCCTCGATGAGGTCCTGGGGGACCAGTTGTGGCAACTGTCCACACCGAAGTGCCCCGCGGACCTGCGTGCCCGCCTCGAGACTCACGTGACCTACTGCGCCGCCTGCCGTCTCCAACTGGCCATGGAGCGCAAGGTGGAGGCGGGCCTGCGCGGCGGCGAGCTGTCCCTGCCCCGCCCCGTTTTCCGCATGGACCGCGCCGCAAGCCTGACCGCTGCCTGCGGCACCATGGCCCTGGCCGCCGGCCTGACCCTGCTCCTGATGCTCCCGCCGTCCGCACCCCATGACGGCATGGTCCTGCGTGGCGACGACGGCCCGGCCATCGAACGCCCCGTGCCCGACGATGTCGTGCTCGGCGGACGCCCCACCCTGCGCTGGACGCCCCTGAAGGGCGCGACCCGCTACGACGTCCAGGTGACCGCCGTGGACGGCGACCACACCTGGTCCGTGAGCACCCGCGAGCCCGAGGTCACCGTGCCGTCGGGTGAGGACCTGCCTTTGGATACCCGCTACCGCGTCCGCGTTGCTCCGGTGCCGGCTCATGTGGCGCCCGACGGGGCCTTGCGCACCTCGTTCCGCACGGGGGGGACCGGGGCGTGGTTGAACCACCGCCTGGGTCATGGTTCGGATTGGGGGCGCGGGTTGGCGGGGGTGGGCCTTGCCGGGATGTTGGCAGGGGCCCTTGGATTGTTCGTACGTCGTTTTTCGCGCTGACCCACGGTTCGTCCTACCGTTCATGTTCCCATCCATGACGCCCCGATTCTCGACCGAGCACGGTTGGGAGGCGGGGCATTTTCAGTCTTTTCTTTCATCCTGCTTGGATCGTCGTTCATGAAATGCCAAGAGGGTCAGTCCGCCAGGGACTGGGGTCGCGATACGCCGACGGTCGTCTAGTCGCAGGATGACGGGAGGCGTCCCAAGAAACTCTTTGGGTGGGCGAGTATCGGACACTGCTCATCCGACGAAAAATCCCTGGATCAACGGCCTTCGGCATCGTCTGGGAACGCAGCCCTCGTGGTTGCGCTCCCCGTAGCTGTAGTTCGTATCACTCTAGGAGATTGACCATGAAGAAGCTGAACCTCAACCGCGAGACCGTTCGCAACCTGACCAGCAGCGACCTGGACGTCGTGGCCGGCGGCAAGCCGACGACCCCCTGCAAGGACACCATCCCGACCGAATGGCCGACGTGCGAGACCTGCGATACCTGTGCTGAGACCTGCGGCTTGCCGGACACGGTCAACCCCCCGTGCACGACGACCGCGCGGATCTGCCTCTGTGGTGACACCTACTAGGCGTTCGCCGGCAGATGTCGCAAGACAGGGCATCCGTCCCCGGTGGCGCCGCCGGGGCGGATGCCTCCCGAGACTTCGCGAGATTCATGAGACTTGAACCGACAGAGGAAACCATGAACCCCAGCCTCGACAGGACCAGCTACGTGACCCCGGCGTTGCTCGACGAAGGGACCGCCGCCCGGGCGCATGCCGTCCTCGGCGATATCGCCCGGGCGCTGCGGGAGCCTCCTGTCGCCTGGATCCCGGGCACCACGGCTGAGCCCTATCGTCAGGCTCGGGGGGCCTCCCTGGCCGAGGGTCGGGCCGGACTCGCCCTCTTCTACGCCTACCTGCACCGCTCGGGCCTGGTGATCGCTGACGTCGACGCCGCCGGTCTGGCGGAGCAGTACCTGACCGAGGCGTGGGAAACCCTGGCCCGGGTGCCCATGCCCCTGGGCCTGATGCGCGGATGCGCGGGCGTCCTGTGGACCGCTCGCCATCTGGTGGACCTGCTGGACCTGGACGGGTCCGGCCCCCTCGATCTGGCGGAAGACTACCTGGAGTACCCCGTTGCCAAAGATGGCTTCGACCTGTGGCAGGGGATCGTCGGCCACGGCGTGTACGCCCTGGAGGGACTGCCGGCTCCCGGCGCCGCCCGTCTCCTGGCAGACATCGTGGGACGTTTGGCCACGGTCGCGGAGCGGGGCGAGAACGGGTTGGCCTGGTTGACCCACCCCAGCTACCTCAAGCCCGCCGCACGACGTTTGCGGACCCAGCCCTTCCACGATCTTGGCGCGGCCCACGGCCAGGCCTGCGTCATGGCCTTC
>JAUUZX010000034.1 GCA_030592025.1 bacterium
ACACCAACAGCACCTTCGAGTCCATCAACCGGATCGTCGACGTGTTCCCGGCGGAGCAGCAGAACCAGATTCGCAGCCAGCTGTCGTTCTCCCTGGCGGGGGTCATCACCCAGCAGCTCATCCCGCGTCAGCGGGGGGGCGGCCGCTGCCTGACCCTGGAGGTCATGGTGTGCACCCCCGGCATCAAGGCCATGATCCGGGACGACAAGGTCCACCAGATCTACGGTCTGATGCAGGCGGGCCAGAAGTACGGCATGCAGACCATGAACCAGTCCCTGTACCAGGCCGTCATGAACAAATGGATCAGCCCGGAGGCGGCGCTCGGCCGTAGCTCTGACGTGGCCGAACTCCAGCAATTGATCGGCGAGCCCGTGGGCTCCCTGGTCTGACCAAGGAGAGCATTCCGTGAGCGCAACGACTGTATTCCAGTGGAAGGGCAAGACCGCCAAGGGCGAGGTGCTGAGCGGCGAGTACGAGGCCGTTGATCGCCATCAGGTGGGCGACTACCTGCGCAAGCGGCGGATCGTGATCACCTCCATCAAGAACAAGCCCCGCGAGATCAACCTCTCCTTCCTGCAGAACAAGGGGGTGGGGGTCAAGGACCTGGCCGTGTTCACGCGGCAGTTCGCCACCATGGTCAACGCCGGTTTGCCGCTGGTGCAGTGCCTGGACGTGCTGGGACGACAGCTCGAGAAGCCCTACTTCAAGGAGGTCCTCCGCAAGGTGACCGCCGACGTGGAGGGCGGCTCGACCATGGCCGAGGCCCTGGAGCAGCACCCTTCGGTCTTCAGCGACCTGTACGTGAACATGATCGCGGCCGGCGAGGCGGGCGGTATCCTGGACGTCATCCTGGCGCGCCTGGCCGTCTTTCTCGAGAAGGCCGACGCCCTGCAGCGCAAGGTCAAGGGCGCCATGACCTACCCGATCATCGTGCTTACGGTGGCCGGCGGCGCGTGCATCTTCATGCTGATGTTCGTGATTCCTGTCTTCGCCAAGATGTTCGAGGACTTCGGCGGGGTCCTGCCCATGCCGACGCGTATCGTCATGGGCGCTTCGAACTTCCTGAAGGCCTACTGGTGGGCCCTGGGCGGGGGCACCTTCGCCCTCGTGACGGCCTACAAGCGCTTCCGCGCCACGGCCAGGGGCGAGCTCCTCACCGACAGGGCGGCGCTGCGCATGCCCATCCTCGGCAACGTGCTCCTCAAGTCGGGCGTGGCTCGTTTCACGCGCACCCTCGGGACGCTCATCGGTTCGGGCGTGCCGATCCTCCAGGGACTGGAGATCACCTCCCGCACCGCCGGCAACAAGGTGCTGCAGCTGGCCATCGAGGACACCTCGCGCTCCATCAGCCAGGGCGACACCATCGCCTCTCCCCTGAAAGAGAGCGGCGTGTTCCCGCCCATGGTGGTGCAGATGATCTCCATCGGCGAGCAGACCGGCGCCCTGGACGAAATGCTGTCCAAGATCGCCGACTTCTACGACGACGAGGTCGACGCCGCCGTGGATGCGCTCACCGCAGCCATCGAGCCGTTGATGATCGTCGTCATGGGCGGCATGGTGGGCTCCATGCTCGTGGCCATGTACCTGCCCATGTTCAAGATGGCCAACGTCGTGGGAGGCTGACCCTTGCAGGCGACCGGGGGCGGACCGGGGCGAGGGCGGCGCCAGGGCGTCGCCGCTGACCGGGCTCCCGACGGTCGTCTCGTGATGTGGCGACTGGTGTTCGCCGTCTTCCTCACGGTCTCGGCCGTCATGCTCCTCCAATCGGGCTCGGATCGGATTACCGGTCCGGGCCTGATCGTCGGTCTGGGCCTGCTCTACACGAGCCTGGCCGCGTCCTGGGCCGCGACCATGGCCGGTGTGCCGGCCCGCTTCCTGGCCTCCTTCCAGCTGGGCATGGACACCCTCGTTGTCGGGCTCCTCGTCCACTTCAGCGGCGGACCCTACTCGGCGCTTCCCCTCGTTTTCTGCGCACCCATCCTGCTGGCCGCCCGCTACCTGGGGGCGCGGGGAGCTCTGGCCGTTGCCGGGGCGGCGGCGGCCTTCACCGGCGGCGGCCACTTCGGCCTGTCCCTGGGCTGGCTCCTGTCGGGACGCGAGGGCGATGCCGCGTACCTGGTGTGGTGGCCCGTGGCGGTGACGAGTCTCCATATGGCGATCTTCCTGGCCGTGGGTCTCATCGCCGGGGACCATGGGCGACGCCTGCGGGAGAGGAGTCGGCGTGCCCCCGTCAGGCAGACGGCGGCGGCGACCGGACGCGAGGTCCGCAACATCCTCGACAACATCAAGAGCGGTGTCATCACGGTGGATCGGCGGGGGCGCATCACCCGCATCAACCCCATGGCGTGCCGGACCCTGGGCCTGACCGAGCACGAGCTCATGGGGCGCGATCTGAAGCTGGCGGCGGCCGGGGGGCTGGAGGACCTGGCCGGGGCCATCCTGCCGGTGGCCTCCGGGGGGCCGAGCCTGTCCCGCGGTGAGGTCACCGTACGCCACGGGCGGCAGGAGATGCCCCTGGGTCTGAGCGTCAACCATGTGGTGGGAGCCCAGGGGCGCATCGACGGCGCCATCGCCATCTTCACCGACCTGACCCGTGAGAAGGAGCTGGCGGCCCGGGTGCGGGAGGCGGACCGTCTGGCGGCCATCGGCGAGTTGGCGGCGAGCATCGCCCACGAGATCCGCAACCCCTTGGCGAGCATCCGGGGCAGCGTGGAGATCCTCGCCGGCGAGCTCGAGTTGGAGGGCTACCAGAGCCAGCTCCTGGACCTGGTGCTCAAGGAGAGCGCTCGGGTCAACACCATCATCAACGACTTCCTGGCCTACTCGCGCATGCGACCGGCCAGCCGCCGCCGCTTCGCGGGTCATGAGTTCCGGGACGAGATCACCCTGCAGATCCGTCAGCACATCGCCGCCAAGGACGGTCAGGTGCGGGTGTACTGCGAGGTCAACCCCGAGAACCTCGTCGTGGTGGCGGATCCTGGCCAGTTGACCCAGATGACACTAAACCTGGCCATTAACGCCTGTGAGGCAATGAATTACGTCGGCGAGTTGAAGATCAGTCTGAATCAGTGTGACGTGGGGGAGGCCTGCGAACTCGTGGTCCAGGATGATGGTCCCGGCATTGACCCCGAGATCCTGGACGACCTTTTCCGGCCCTTCAAGACCACCAAGGAGGGCGGGACCGGCCTGGGCCTGTCGGTGGTGGCCCGCATCGCGGCGGCCCATGGCGGGGGCGTGCAGGCCGAAGCGGCCCCCGAGGGGGGCGCGATCTTCCGGGTGCGCTGGACCCAGGACACCCTCGTCGACCCCGAACCCGCCACCACGGCAAATCCGTCCACCGCGCCGGTAGGCTGATCCTCCGTCCGCCATTTCCATGCGATCTGCAAGTGGGCGAACCTGCTGTCCGCTGATTTTTGCAGAAATATCCCGTTTTGCCCCATCATCGGGCTCAAGGGCCGCTACGAGCCGTCGATACCCCTCTTGCACACTGCAAGCCCCGCCACCTCAGCAAGGAGCGCCCCATGGCCCTCGGTAGGATCCTCGTCGTCGATGACGAAGAATCGATGTGCCAGTACCTCTCGATTCTCCTGAAGAAGGAGAACTACGACGTGGTGACGGTGACCTCCGGCGCCCAGGCTCTGCAGGTGGTGGAGAGCCAGCCCATCGACGTCGTGATGACCGACATCCAGATGCCCAAGATGGACGGCATCCAGCTCCTGAAGGGCATCAAGGCCCTGGACCCGACGACCCCCGTCATCATCATGACCGCCTACGCCAGCGAGCAGTCGGCCATCGACGCCGTGAACCTCGGCGCCTTCAGTTACCTCCAGAAGCACAGCAAGAACGACGACATCAAGATGGTCGTCCGCAACGCCATGGATCTGCGGGTGGCGCGCACGGAAAACCGGAAGCTCAAGAAGGAACTCAAGAGCAAGCAGGGCCGCCGCCGGATCATCGGCCAGAGCGTCCGCATGATGTCGGTTTTCAAGATGGTGGACAAGATCGCGGCGACCAACGCCACGGTCCTCATCAACGGCGAGAGCGGCACGGGCAAGGAACTCATCGCCCAGGCGATCCACGCGCGCAGCGATCGGACCGCGGGCACCTTCGTGGCCATCAACTGCGGCGCCATCCCCGAGACCCTGCTCGAAAGCCAGCTCTTCGGCCATGTGAAGGGCTCCTTCACGGGGGCCGACCGGGACCATGACGGCTTCTGCCGGCAGGCCGAGGGCGGCACGATCTTCCTGGACGAGATCGGCGAGACGCCCCACGCCATCCAGGTCAAGCTCCTGCGCATGCTCCAGGAACGGGAGATCTACCCCGTGGGCAGCAGCAGCCCTGTGAAGGTGAACCTGCGGGTCATCGCGGCGACGAACCTCGACCTGGAGGAGGAAGTCGCGAACGGCAACTTCCGTACGGACCTGTACTACCGCCTGAACGTCATCCCCCTGAGGCTGCCCGCCCTGCGCGAACGCGCGGAGGACGTCCCCCTGCTGGTGGACCACTTCCTCAAGCGCTGCGCGCCGGACTACAAGGGCAACCTCGGGGCGATCATGGACGAGCAGGCGTTGCGCGCGCTCCAGGCCTACGATTGGCCCGGCAACGTGCGCGAACTGGAGAACGTGATCGAGCGGGCGAGCATCATCCGCGACGCCGATCGCATCACCGTGCGGGACCTGCCCACCGAGATCTGGAACCAGGAGACGGGGGAGGCGCCCCACACGAGCTTCGCCGTGGGCGGCATGGTCACCCTGGACGAACTCGAGAAGGCCCACATCCTGGCCGTGTTGACCAGCACCGGCGGCGCCCGCAAGCAGACCAGCGACATCCTGGGCATCAACGCGTCGACCCTCTACCGCAAGCTCAAGAAGTACGGCCTGCAGGATGAGGGCGACGAGATGGCTGCCGGGCCGGAAGTGCCGGGAACGGAGCTTCTGGATGCGGTCGATGACGCGTTGCGCGAGACCGCCATCGAGCCGGTGAACGAGACCGAGACCGAGGAATGGGACCCGGAAATCGCCACGGAATCCGTCGTCGAGACGGTGGAGGTCTAATCCTTGCATGGCTTTGGTCACGCACGGCAAAAACGGCCTCAACGTGCGGTATGCACGGATTCGCGCCGGTGCCCGAGGCACGAAGCGGCACTCGTGGGTACTGTAAGCAACTACGTATTAACGACTTGCAATAATCTGCAAGAAGGTGAGCAAACGGCACGGCCGTTGCTTGCTCAATGACTGCCGTCTGGCAGAAACGGGGCGCCGGAGCAGCTGGAGCCCGCCGACAGTAGCGGCCGAGGGGCCGACCAAGGAGGACGAAATGTTGAATCGCAAGGGTTTCACGCTGATCGAGCTGATGATCGTCGTGGTGATCATCGGCATCCTGGCCGCCATCGCCATCCCGAACTTCATCTCCATGCAGGATCGGGCCAAGGAAGCCAAGGTCAAGGGCGCGGCCCACACGCTGCAGCTCGCCGCCGAGGATTACGCCGTGCGGAATGACGGTATCTATTCGGATCTTGGTGCTGATGTCGGGGGCTTGCTGCCCACGGATCCGGCTGGCGCCAACAATCTGCAGAACGCTTTCACCGGTCTCTACACCGAGCCCGTGTGGGCTGGTGCTGCTGCCTCTGCCGGCCAGGTTGGTATTGTGGCCGTCGTTCAGAATGCCATCAACGTTGGTTACACGATCACCGGCTACGGCAAGGATGCTACCCAGGGTCCCAACGCCGATGGTATCATCCTGACGTTGAGCAGCGGCCAGTAGTCGTCACCGGTCACCTCGTGACCCGACGCACTGGTTGATCGCGACCAGAGGGGCGGGGCCGGATCACGGCCTCGCCCCGTTTCACATGCACGACTCGCCACGCGTGGAGACGCCATGAAGTTCAACCTGCCCCGGCCGACGCTGCCCAAGCGGCCCTTCAGCCGGCCGACCCTTCCGGACCGCTCGCAGCTGGTGCTGGTGCTGGGTGGTGGGTGTCTGCTGGCGGCCTGCCTCTACGTCTTTGCCGGGCCTGGCCTGGGTGAGGTGCAGCAAACATCCCGCGAGACCGCCGTGCGTTCCAACGCCGCCACCCTCCAACTGGCGGCCGAGACCTACGCCGCCCAGCATCAGGGCCGCTACGCCACCGATCCCCTGGACCTGGTCGTGCACCTGCCGAGTGATCGCGCCCCGCGCAATCCCTTCACGGGCGAGGTCGTGGCCTTCACGGACGAACCCGGCGGGATCACCTACCGATCGCCCACCCGGGGCGGCGACTACATCATCGAGGGCTGGGGGAGTGCGGCCACCACGGAGCCCCTGATCCGCCTCATGGGCCGAGCCGCCGACCCGCATCTGGGCGTGGCGAGCCAGGCCGGCCTCGCGCGGTAGATTCCGGCTTCC
The DNA here is from genome assembly GCA_030592025.1 of bacterium. The sequence goes on from JAUUZX010000034.1 coordinate 6,385, forward strand.
GCGGAGAACCGGCCCCCCCTTGGAATTGGCATCCCCGTTGCATTCCCCCCTCAAGACATCAACACGCCGGCCGGTCCCCCACCGGTTGAGCGCCATGCGCCAGCGGAGGTGACTGCAGACCATGCACCAGCCGACCAGATACGGACCAGGGACCGTCAGCGGTTCCGTGACATCCATCGAGCCCGCGCTCCGAGCCGGGCCGGAGCAAACGAAGTCTTCGGACACGGCGGCCCTCGAGGTCGTCGACCTGGGCAAAACCTTCCGCTCGGGCTTGCTACGCCGAAAAATACGCGGCATCGAGGGCGTGTCGTTCCGCGTGCGCCGGGGCGAGATCTTCGCCTTGCTGGGCCACAACGGCGCCGGCAAGACGACGACCATCAACTGCCTGCTGAACCTCTGCCACCCCGACACGGGCCGCGTCATGATCCAGGGCCGGGACCACGCCGCCAAGGGCGCGCGCCGACGGGTGGGCTACCTGCCCGAGCGTCCGTACTTCTTCGAGCATCTCAGCGGTCGCGAGCTTCTGCGGTTCTACGGCAAGCTCCTGGACCTGTCCGGCGCCGACCTCGACACGCAGGTCGAGCAGGTGCTTTCCCAGGTGGGCATGACCGAGGCCGCCGACCGCCGCCTGCGGAAGATCTCCAAGGGCATGCTCCAGCGCATCGGCCTGGCCCAGGCGTTGCTTGGCGACCCGGAACTGCTCATCCTCGACGAGCCCATGAGCGGCCTGGACCCCATGGGCCGCCGCGAGGTGCGCGAGCTCATGGGCACGCTGCGTGACCAGGGCTGCACGATTCTCCTGTCGAGCCATATCGTGCCGGATGTCGAGATGCTGGCCGACACGGTGGGCATCCTCAAGAACGGTCGTCTGGTGAAGCAGTGCGACCGCCGCGAGATCGCCGCCGGCGCCGCCTACCTGGTGCACGCCACGGCCCCCGGCGAGGACACCGACCGCTGGCCTGTCTGGCTCAGGGAGGCCGCTCCGAAAATAACGGGCAACGCCCTGCGCATCCCCGTGGGCAACACCGGCGACCTGCGCCAGGTGCTGGAGAGTTGCCACCAGGACGGCTTGCCCGTGCGTTCGGTGGAGACGCGCCACACCGGTCTCGAAGATCTTTACCTCGCCGTCCACCAACAGGGGGTGCAGGCATGAGCATGCAGCACATAGGAGCCCTGGCGGCCAACACCTTCCGCGAGACAGTGCGTGACCGGGTCTTCTATCTTGTGGGTGTGTTCGGCTTCGCCCTCCTGGCCAGCACGGCCGTGCTCTCGCCCCTGACCGTGGGGGCCCAGAGCAAGATCATGACGGACGTCGGTCTGGCCGCCATGGTGGTCATCGGCCTGATGGTGGTCGTGTTCGTGGGCAGCAACATGGTGCGCAAGGAAATGGACAAGGGCACCATCGTCACCATCCTGGCCAAGCCCGTGGGGCGCCGCGAGTACCTCGTGGGCAAGTTCCTGGGCCTGAACCTCACCCTGAGCGCCATGCTCGGCATCATGGCGGTCCTGTTCGCCCTGGCGCTGTTCGTGGCGCCGGGAGCCTTCTCGCCGCGCTTCGTCGCGGCGGTCTACCTGACCTTCCTCGAGCTCACGGTGATCAACGCGGCGGCGGTGTTCTTCTCGACCTGCGTGTCGTCGGTGCTGGCGGCGGTGCTCACCCTGGGCGTGTTCGTGGTGGGGCACCTGAGCGAATCGATCCGCGAGTTCGGGAAGCTCCAGGGCGGTCCCATCCAGGAGAAAATCAGTACCGTCGTGTACTACCTGGTGCCGAACCTCGAGGCCTTCAACGTGCGGGGCGCCGTCGTCCACGGCGACGTCGTCAGCACGGAGCAGGTGGTCATCGCGACGATCTACGCCGTGGGCTGGACGCTCATCCTGCTGATCCTCGCCGGCGGCGTGTTCAGCCGACGGGAGCTGCGCTGATGCCCGGCAACCTCGGTGGCAGGATCGGTCGGGTGGCGGCGCTGGTCGCCCTGATGGCCGTCGTTGTCGTGAGCCTGAACACGCTGGACCGGGACGATGTGCGGATGCGCCACGACGAGCGGCTCTACTTCCCCTCGGGCGAGTTCCTGGTGGAATCCTCCCTGGGGTTCCGCGAGGCCATGGCCGACTGGCTGTGGTTCCGCTTCATCCAGTACTACGGCTCCTTCAAGAAGGGCGAGAACGACCTGCGGTATCTCGACACGATCATCGCGGGCGTCAACCGGCTCGACCCGCGCTTCACCGAGGCCTACTACCTGGCGTCGTTCATCAACTGGTCCGATTTCGGCCGGCTCGATGCCGCCTACGACATCCTGCGCCGGGGCATCCTCAACAACCCGGACAACGCCCTGCTGCATTTTCAGGTGGGCTTCATGCACTATGTGCTGGACCATG
>JAUUZX010000058.1 GCA_030592025.1 bacterium
GGGCCGCTCCGGCGCAGAGCCGCACCACGCACAGCGTGACACCGCCCCGGTGGCGAAGACCGAGTGTGGACATGGGGAACCTCCTGGTAATGGTTGGCGATATACGGGCCCGGTTCCCTGGGGAACCGGGCCGTCGGGGGGACAGGGGGGCGCCCCGCTAGAAGCGCGGCCGCCCGATCTCATCGAATTCCGGCCGGGTGCCGAGGCCCAAGCCGGGGAATGCGCTCTTCTCCGGGAACGACAGGGGGATCACGGTAACGTCGAAGCTGCCGACGCCCACCGTGTCGTGGACCGCGTGGAGGATCTGCTCATCCATGTAACCCACGAGGTAGATGTTCTCGGGGCCCGTGCCCCAGATGCCGACGAGGGTGTTCTTCTGGTCGTAAAGGAGCTCGCGCTCACCATCGGCGCTTTGGTACACGACCTGACCGTCCTCGGTCACGATGTACAGGTTGTTGCCGCCGTCGATCCACATGTCGCGGATGCCCTGGGACTCCGATTCGGTGACGCGGTAGATGTTCTTTTCCCACGTGCGTACGCCGAGAGCATCTTCCTCGAGCTGGAACAGCCAGCCCTTGGAGGTGCCCAGGTAGTTGTTGAACGTGTTGGCCTCGTCCGAGGTGGTGCAGTAGATCCACTCGGGGTTCCTGCCGTCGGTGTTCGACGTGCGGGAGCCGCGCACCGGGCGCAGCAGCCAGTCGAAGCGGGGACCCTCCGGGGGGTCGTCGACGTCGGCGGTCAGGACCATGCCGTCGGTGCCGTCGGTGCCCAGCTCTTCACCCTCGAAGTTGGGCAGGAAATAGGCGCCGCCGATGAAGAAATGGTTCACCGTCACCAGGGACGAAACATCCTGGGTGAGGGAGAGGGTGTCGATGGCGGCGTTGTCCCGGGTCGGGTCGCGGGTGATGAGCGACGTGGCCACGCCGCCCCAGCCGCCGGTGCCCAGGCGTCGGATCGTGCCCTCGTGCCCGACCGCATGGACGGTGCCGTCGTAGCTGCCGAGCCCGTAGAGGTTCTCGCCGGTGCCGCTGGCCATGCTGCCCCAGCCGCCGCCCGTGTTGCGCCAGATCGCGCCGCCGTGGCCGCAGGCGTACATGGCGCCGTCGCCGGCCCCCCAGATGGTGGTGATGGCCTTCGTGGAGGCCATGTCGGCCCGGGTCCAGTCCGTACCGTCGAAGTGGTACATGATGCCCTGGCTACCCCCGACCCAGACATCGTTGGCCGCGGTGCCGTAGACGTCGAAGAACCACTTGTAGGCCGGCGGGAGGGGTTCCGGGGAGAAGGTGACGTTGGTTTCGTCGTCGCTGCAGCCGACGAGGGCCAGCAGCCCGGCCGCAAGGACGAGAGCGGCCACCAGGAAAACGGTCGTCCGGCGCTTCTGTCCGGACCCAACGGTGATCATGCGTGCGAGCCTCATCGGGCCTCCAAACGTGTTCAAGTCACCAGGACTGTCCATGCCGCAGAATCCTCACGTCTATCGTGTGGGGAGAACCGTGACGGCCGACCACCGTCGCCCGGCGTCCGTCGTCCAAAACCTATGGCGACGGTGCGCAAGACGCCATGCCCGCCTGGAGGCAGGGCCGCACTTACAACCCATGAATATTAGGTTGCCGGGATCGGAAAGTCCATACCCGTTCGTGATTTCGGGTGGGCCCGCACTTGCATAACCGGGTGGATTCGGCAACATTGGGCAGGGTGGACGGCGAATCCCCCGCAACCGCGCCGAACCGGTCCTCAACACCGCCGAGGAGTGAACCATGAGCGAAGCGAGCCCCGAAAAGCTGGACCCGGGACTGGACCTCTTTGCGGAGATCGACCGTCTGCGCCATGAGCTCAACGCCGTCATCCTGGCCCACTACTATCAGGAGCCGGATCTGCAGGACATCGCTGATTTCGTCGGGGACAGCCTGGCCCTCAGCCAGCAGGCGGCGGCCACCGAGGCCGAGGTCATCGTGTTCGCGGGCGTGCACTTCATGGCCGAGACGGCCAAGATCCTCAACCCCCACAAGCAGGTGCTGTTGCCGGACCTCGAGGCCGGTTGCAGCCTGGCCGACGGATGCCCGCCCGACGAGTTCGCGGCCTTCGTGGCTGCCCATCCGGGCCACAAGGTGATCAGCTACATCAATTGCGGTGCCGCGACCAAGGCCATGAGCGACGTCATCTGCACCAGCGGCAACGCCCTGAAGGTCGTGTCCTCGTTCCCGGAGGACCAGCCCATCGTGTTCGCGCCGGATCGCTACCTGGGCGCGTGGGTCGGCCGTCAGCTGGGTCGTGACCTCGTGCTGTGGCCGGGGTCCTGCGAGGTGCACGAGATGTTCAGCGAGCGCCGCCTCGTGGAGTTGAAGACGGCCCACCCGGAGGCCCTGGTGACGGCCCATCCCGAGTGCCCCGAGGCCATCCTGCAGCACGCGGATCACGTCGGCAGCACGGCCTCGATCCTTGCCTTCGCCCGGGAGACGGAGGCGCGCCAGATCATCGTGGTGACCGAGTCGGGCATCCTCCACCAGATGGCCAAGGAGTGTCCGGACAAGGAGCTCATCCCGGCACCCGGCGCCGACGAGTCCTGCAACTGCAACGATTGTCCGTACATGAAGATGAACACGCTGGAGAAGCTCTACCTCTGCATGCGCGACCGGACCCCGGAGATCACGGTCGACCCCGAGCTGGCGGCGCAGGCCCTGGCGCCCATCGAACGCATGCTGGCCCTGGGCCGCTGATCCGGCGATCCGGCGGAGGCCGCCCGTGACTGTCCGTACGCCCGTCTACCTGGACCACCACGCCACGACCCCCGTCGACCCGCGGGTGCTGGAGGTGCTGGTCCGCGCCCAACGGGACCACTTCGGCAATCCGGACAGCACCAACCACGCCTTCGGCTGGGCGGCGGCCCGTCTGGTGGACGACGCCCGAGAGCAGGTGGCGGCCCTGGTGGGCGGCACGGCGCGGGAGATCGTGTTCACCTCCGGCGCCACCGAGGCCGACAACCTGGCCATCCTGGGGGTGGCCGAGGCCTACGCCGACCGCGGACGCCACCTCGTGACGACGAACCTCGAACACCCGGCGGTGGCGGAACCCATGGCGGCCCTGGTCCGCAGGGGCTGGGAGGTGACCGTCGTGCTCGCTGAGCCCACCGGCGTCGTGGACCCGGCGGCCGTGGCCGACGCCCTGCGCGAGGACACGGTGCTGGTCTCCCTCATGGCGGCCCAGAACGAGATAGGGACGATCCAGCCCGTGGCCAGGGTGGGGCGCCTGTGCAAGGAGCGCGGCGTGCTGCTCCACACCGACGCCACCCAGGCGGTCGGCAGGACGCCGGTGGACGTCGAGGCCTGGGGCGTGGACCTGCTGTCCCTCTCCGCCCACAAGCTCTACGGGCCGAAGGGTGTCGGCGCTCTCTGGGTGCGGCGTCGGGACCCTCGCGTGGCCCTGGCGCCCCTCCAGCACGGAGGTGGCCAGGAGCGTGGCTGGAGGGCGGGCACCCTCAACGTCCCGGGCATTGCGGGCTTCGGCGAGGCTTGCCGGTGGGCGGCGGATGAACTGGGGGACGAGGCCGCACGTCTTCGCAAGCTCCGTGATGACCTGCTGGCGCGCCTCGAGGAGGGGCTGACGGGGGTCCATCTGAACGGAGCCCGCGAGCCGCGCCTGCCGGGCAATCTCAACCTGAGCTTTGACGGCGTGCGGGCCCATCGACTGCTGGGTGCCCTCACGATGCTCGCGGTGTCCTCCAGTTCGGCCTGCTCCAGTGGCGACAGCCGTCCGTCGGCGATCCTCAGCGCCCTGGGCGTGCCGGACGACCTGGCCCGGGCCAGCCTGCGGATCGGTCTGGGGCGGGGCACGACGCCGGAGGAGGTGGTTTTCGCTGCCGGCACCATCGTGGCGGCGGTGGAGCGCCTGCGGTCCGAAGGCGGATGACAGAGCAGGGGCGGCTCCTACGGGAGCCGCCCCTTGTTCTTCGACGCGTCTTTCGACGCCGCGATCAGTCGCCGTCGTAGTGGGTGGTCTGACGTCGGGACAGGGAGATGCGCCGGCGGTCGACATCCACGTCGAGGATCCTCACCTCGATCTCCTCGTCCTCATTGAGCACTTCCCGCGGGTGGATGATGCGCCGGTTGGCCAGTTCGGATATGTGGACGAGGCCCTCGATCCCCGGCAGCAACTCGACGAAGACGCCGAAGTCGACCAGCCGTGTGACCCGCCCCGTCACGTCCGATCCCGGTGCCAGGGAGGACGCCGTCTCGGGCCAGGGGTCCGCCGCCAAAGCCTTCATGGAGAGGCTGATGCGCTCCGTGCGGCCCATGCCCAGATTCTGGATCTCCAGGACCTTGACCTTCACCTCCTGGCCTTCGCGCAGCACGTCCCCCGGGTGGCCCACCCGCTGGTGGGAAATCTGGGAGATGTGCACGAGACCCTCGACGCCACCGATGTCGACGAAGGCGCCGAAGGGCACCAGCCGCGTGACCATGCCCTCGCAGGTGTCGCCGAGTTGCAGCGTCTCGCGGGTCTTGCCGGCCTCCTCCTCGCGGGTGGCCTGAAGCAGCGCGCGTCGGGACACCACGATGTTGCGACCGTCTTCGGCGAACTCGAGGATCCGGAATTCGAATTCCTTGCCCACGAAGACCGTCGGGTCGTCGGCCCGGCGCAGGTCGATCTGACTGAACGGGCAGAAGGCGCGGGTGCCACCGAGGTCGATGGAGAAGCCGCCCTTGTTGGTGTCCCCGACCTTGCCCTTGACCGGCGTGCCGTCGGCAAAGGCCTGGGCCAACAGTTCCTTCCCCGCGTTGCGGGGGATGGCGAGGGTCAGTTTCAGTCCGTCGTCGCCCTTCATGACCCAGGCCTGGACGGTGTCGTCCACCTTGTGGGTGATCTCACCGTCCTTGCCGCGGATTTCCGACAGGGAGAGGGGCAACTCGTTGCGCAGGCCGCAGTCGACGAACGCGTCGTGGTCGTCGATCTGGACGATACGGCCCTCGACCTTGTCCCCAGGCGAGGCTTCGGTCGGGGTGGCCTTCTCCGATTCCTCCAGCATGGCGGCAAAATCCTCGTTCCCGGAGTCGGGCTCCTCCATCGCAGGGGCCGGCGTCTCGGCCGGCTCGGCGGCTTCCGTGGGCGCCGGGGTTGGGTCGGGCTGAGGGGTCGCGTCGGGCTGTGGGGTTTCGTCCTGGGTCGGGCTCTCGCTCGGTTCGTTGGTGTCGTCGGGGGTCGGGCTCACGTTTTCGTTCACGTCGCTGGTCATGATCCGGTTCCTGTTCTCCGTTGTCGTGGATGTTTCGGCGGGTCGCTGGCAGACCCGGCCGCCGGCCGATCTGCAGGCACCGACGACCGCGGCATCATAGCACAGGGGAAGGGCCCTGCCCACCGCCGGTTGAGAATTTCAAGGGCTAGTTGCCGCGGCACACGACGAGCAAGGTGAGGTCGTCCGCAGGAGCTTCGGAGGTGCCCGTGTGGGCGGCCACGGCGGCGTGCACGGCGTCGATAATGCCCGCGGCCGTGGGGCCTCCCGCAGCGACAGCTGCAGCGAGGGCGGCAGCCCGGAATTCGCCGCCGTCCGCTGCGGGGGCCTCGAGGACCCCGTCGGTGACCACGACGAAGCGGTCGCCCGGCGCCAACTCGATGCGGGCGCTGCGGAAGGCCGCCCCGGGGAGCATGCCCAGCGGCGGGCCCTGGGGCCCGTGCCAGCGTAGCCTGCCGTCCCTGGGCAGAAGGAGGGGCGGCACATGTCCCGCGCTGACGCAGTCGAAACCGGATCCGTCGAGATCGACGATGGCCATGAACACGGTGGCGAAGTGCTCGTCGTCGGTGGCCTCGACGAGGCTCGTGTTGGCGGCGGTCATCAGGTCCCCGACGTCCTCGTGGACGGCAGCCAGGGCGCGGAGGGTGGCCTGCAGGTGGGCGGCCAGGAGCGCCGCCGGCGTGCCCTTGCCCACGACGTCGGCGACGACGAAGGCGGTGCGCCCGCCGCAGGCGGGCAGGAAGTCGTAAAGGTCGCCGGACACGTGCAGCGAGGGGGTGTTCGCAGCGGCGATGTCGAGCCCGGGGAGGTCCGGCAGGTTCTTGGGGAGAAGCCGTTGCTGGATCCCGCGGGCGTCGTGGAGTTGCTTCTCGAGGCGCTGCTTGCCGAGGGAGGCGTCCAGCCCGGCCAGGCCCAACTGCACGAGCGGTAGGCGGGCATGGGCCGCGGCGGCGGCTGCATCGCCATCGTCGTCAAGCCCGAACGCCTTGACGAGTTCCTCGACCTCCAGGGTGACGGTGGCGGTAAGATCCTCGTGGGTCATCTCGTCGAGGTCGGCCCGACGGGCTGCGACCCCCGGCGCGGGCGGCGGCGTGCCGTCGCCGCTGTCACCGTGGTTGCCGGCGCGGGCCAGGGCCATCGCCCGGCGCAGCATGTCCACGAGTTCCCGGGTCGGGCCGTCGAGATCAGGTGGGAGTTCATCGTCGGCATGGCGTCCGATCACGGCGCACAGCGCCTGGGGCAATTGCCAGCGGGCGAGGACGCCTTCACCGATGTCACCCTGGTGGCAGCCGCAGATTCGCTGCAGGGCCGTGCTGAGGGGGAGGATCTCGCTACGGGCCAGGGTCAGGGCGGATTCGAGGGTGTCCGGTGTGCGGCGGGCCAGGGCGGCGACGCCGATGCCGTGGAGGATCCCCACCAGCCAGGCATCGTCCGGCGATCCGCCGGTACGCTGGGCCAGGGCCTGCATCCAGGCGGCCGTGGCGATCCCGTGGCGCCAGTACGCCGCCGGATCGAAGCCGGTGATGGTCTTGCCGGCGGGCAGGAGATCGTGGGCGCCCATGAGCAGGGCGACGTTCCGGACGCGCAGGGTTCCCAGGCGCACGAGGGCCATGCGCAGATCGACGATCTCCACGCCCCGCGAGAAGGCGGCGCTGTTGGCCAGGGCGAGGAAGCGCAGGGTCATGGCCCCGTCGGTACGTATGGCCTTGGCGAGCTCGTCCATGTGGCCATGGGGGTCCGAAGTCAGGGCGACGACGCGGGCGGCCACAGTGGGAAGACTGGCGGCCTCGTCGACGAGGTCGGCCACGAAGGTGTCGGAAGTGGTGCTCATGGCGAGGGTATCGGCACGAATGCGCTGATACTGGAGCAGGGGTTGGCGCCGTCAGCGCACGAGGGAGAGCTTGCCCACCGCTGCGGTGGCGCCGTCGGCGAGCACCCGGTACAGGTACACGCCGGAGGGGGTGCTGCGGCCGTCGGCGGTGATGCCGGACCAGCCCAGGCGTACCGCGCCGGCGGGATGGTGAACCGGCGTTCCGGACCATACCTTGCGGCCCCGGGCGTCGAACACCTGCAGCGCCACGACGGCCGGGTGCCCGAGTTGGAAGAGGACCTCCGCCCGTGGGTTGGCCGGATTCGGTACGACGGTCGTGGCCATGCGCAGGCCGGGACCATCCACCGCGGCGAC
>JAUUZX010000316.1 GCA_030592025.1 bacterium
CGAATTGCTGCGGAAAATACGGGAAGTCCTCGAGCCCGGGACCTGAGGCAACCGCTGGGTCCCGGCGGCGATTGACATGGGCCGACGCCGTCAGCCCCCCACTGACTCCCCCGGCAGCGGGAACCACCGCAGTCGCTCCAGATGCTCCTCCAGCCGCACCGGCGGGGCCCCGGGCACCTCGCCGTCGCCGTGGCCGGCGTCCCGGGCGGCGGTGGTCATGGCCTCGATGATGCCCCGCGCCTGGGCCAGGTAGTCGGCGAATGCGGTCTCGGGTTCGGTGATGTGCCGCGAGCGGTACTGCATCTTCCCGGAGAGGTAGCTGATGTCGTCCAGGCGGAGGTTCGCATCGGGCCGCGCATCCCGATGGCGCCACACGCCCGTATCGGGGCAGAAGGTGTAGTGGGGCAGCAGACGCCAGCCCTCGTCCGCGATCAGGGCCACCGCGTCGATGATGTAGTCGAAGACCTCGTCGGAGATGAAGTAGTTGAAATTCACCCTCACCCAGCCGGGCTTGATGCCCTCGGCGCCCGCGTTGATGGCCTCGTGGAACTTCATGCTGCGGGCCAGGTCGATGCCCAGCAGGCGGTGGCCGTAGGGCCCGGCGCAGGAGCACCCGCCCCGGGCCTGGATGCCGAAGAGATCGTTGAGCAGGGCCACGACGAAGTTGTGGTGCAGGACCCGGTCCCCCTCGTGACGGATCACGAAGGACACGATGGACAGGCGCTTGGCTTCCAGGTTGCCCAGGATCTGGATCTTGGAGTTCGCGCTCCAGGCGGCGATGGCCCGTTTGACGAAGCGCTCCTCCAGATGCTCGATACTCGCCGCACCCACGGCCTCCTTCAGGTGGAAGACGAGCCCGGCCCGGATGGCTTCGATGATGGCCGGCGTGCCGCCTTCTTCGCGATGGGCGGGGTTCTCCAGGTAGGTGTGCCCATGGGGCCCCACGTAGGACACGGTGCCGCCCCCGGGCACCGACGGCACCTGGTTCGTCAGCAGCTTGCGCTTGACCACGAGCACCCCCGGCGTGCCCGGCCCCCCGATGAACTTGTGGGGCGAGATGAAGACGGCGTCCTTGGAGGCGAGATCATCGCTGCCCTTGCCCGGTGCCGGGTTCATCTCCACATCGACGTAGGGGGCGGCCGCCGCGAAATCCCAGAAGGCCAGGGCGTCGTAGGCGTGGAGCAGCCGCGAGATCCCATCCGTGTCGGACACGATCCCCGTCACGTTGCTCGCCGCGGAGAAGGCGCCGATCTTCAGGGGCCGGGTGGCGTACTTGACCAGTTCCTGCTCGAGGTGGTGGGTGTCGATGAGCCCGTCGCCGTCCTCGGAGATGGTCACCACGTCGGCGATGGACTCGCGCCAGGGCAGTTCGTTGCTGTGGTGCTCGTAGGGGCCGATGAAGACCACCGGGCGTTTCTCGGCGGGGATGCAGCAGCTCAGGTCGTACTTCTCGTCCAGGTCCTTGGGGACCCGCAGGTTGAAGATGTCGATGAGCTTGTTGATGGCCCCCGTCGCGCCGGAGCCGCAGAAGATGACGACATCCTCGTCCGTACCGCCGCAGGCCTCGAGGATGATGCGCCGGGCGTCCTCGCGGAAACGGGTCGTCTGCAGGCCCGTGCTCGAGGTTTCGGTGTGGGTGTTGGCGTACAGGGGCAGGACCTCGCCCCGGATGAAGTCCTCCAGGAACGACAGGCTGCGGCCGCTGGCGGTGTAGTCGGCGTAGGTCATGCGCCGGGATCCATAGGGACCGTCCAGGGCGCGCGAGTCCCCGATGATGGAATCGCGGATCTTCTCGATCAGGTGCTGGACGTGGTCTTCCACGGCGTCATCCTCGTTGGGGCGAATCGGCGCGGCCGGTGCAGCCACGAACCTGCTTCCCATATTAACGTGCCGCCGGCCCCGGCGATACCCGGATCAGGGAGTGAATGCGACCGAAACCGATCCGAAATGGTCCGGCCGGCGCTGGGTGCGGAACTCGGGCGAGCGCATCGTATGGACGAACGCGACCCGCAGGCCGCGATGGGCCGCCGCGATGCCGAACCAGGCGTCGCCTACCACGGGGATCTTGTCCACGCTGTGGCTGTCGGCGAAGGTGTTGCCGTCCAGGAAGATATTGCGCAGGACGTACCGCCCCGTCAGACCGCCGAATACCGACCAGGCGACCGTGCCGCCACGTCCTCCCAGATCGCCGCCCGCGGCCGTGGGCCGGATACGCGGCGGACCCAGATTGCCCGCCAGACTGTTGCCCAGTCGCAGCACCCCCCCCAGGGCCACGTGGGTGAAGACGTTGCCCACGGCCACGTCGCCGTGGGGCACGAAGTCCCAGTCCACCCCCAACCCGCCCAGGACGGGCAACGGTCGCGGTGGCCGGACCTCCCCCCAACTGCGCTGCACCCCGAGCAGAAGGGCGGGTTCGTTGGCCAGTTGGTGGTCCCAGCCCTCGGGGATGGGCGAACCGATGATGCCGTGGAACCAGCGCTGCAGCTCTTCCCCCTGGGCGGCCGGCCCCACCATGCCGATGCTCAGGGTCGCCTCGGTCCAGTTCCTGCCCTCGCGGGCGGCGACCGCCACATCGGCGTGGAGCCAGCCCGCATAGGGACGGTCGTCGGCGACGAGGTCGGTGCTCTCGATGTCCTCGGGGGTGTAGAGGTTCTGGCCGAGGGCGAAGCGCGTGCGGAATTCAGCCTCCGGGCCGGCCCGGGTCAACCAGCGGGCGGGGCGTTCGAGCACGGGGAAGGACCGGCCGGCGGGGGCGGCCAGACAGAACTGGAAACCGTTGGTGTAGTGGCGATCCGAGTCGTCCACCCAGAGCACGTCGTTCTCGAAGATGAGGCTGCCGGTCCAGCCCAGGACCCGGACCGGAGCGGCGGCCAGGAGGAGGACGGCCACGGCCAGCATGGCTTGTCGGCGGGGAGATGACGAGGGGGTCGATGCCAAGGGGTGCCTTTCTCTCGAAGCGGGAGTCCGGGGTCAGAACAGACGGCGCGAGACGAAGGTCCAATCCCCCGGGTCCACCACGACGCCCTCGATCAGCTGCCGGCCCCGGGGCTCGCCGTCGGGTCCGGTCATCTCCACCTCGAGGTCCCAGGTGCCCGCCGGCAAGGACAGGCGCGCCAGGTGCACGTCCGCCGGCAAGGTGAGCCAGGACCGCGTGTCGGCGCTCTCGGTGACCGCGCCGAAGATGTTCACCGCCCACTTGGCCAACTCGCCGCCGGCCTTCTCCGCCCCGCGGCTCGCCAGGTACTTGGTCATGCCGCGCAGGATGGTCTTGAAGAGGATCGTCGGCTTCTCGGCGTCGAAGGTGATGCGGGCGTGGCGGGAAAGGTTCTCGATGCGATAGGTCGAGCCGCCGGCGACGGTCCCGTAGGTTGCCGCGGTGACCGAATCGGCGGGCACGGCCGTGACTCGGGCACGACCCAGGGACCCGACGGCGTCCTGCATCTCCGGCGCGGCGACGCTCACCCAGTACTCGACCTTGCGGCCGGCGATGAAAGCCTGCGTGTTGCCCATCCCGGCGTAGATCTCCCAGGCCCAGAAGGAATTGTCGCTGTACGCCTCCCCCTCGAAGATGGGGAAATCGAAACGGATCTGGGTCTTCTGGGACACGAAACCCGACTCGAGGAACAGGGCCACCTCGCCGTGGCCCGGCAACCAGCGGGCGGCGTCGGCGAAGTCCTCGCGGGTGCGCGCCACCTC
>JAUUZX010000292.1 GCA_030592025.1 bacterium
GTTCCGCGACAAGATCCTCGAGGGACTCGACCTCTGTCGTCGACATGGACGATTTTCGGACGGTGACCGACCGGACCGACCGGAAATCGAACTCCTGGACGACGAACTATGGTGTCCCTTCGGCAAGCCTGCATGAATCGGTCGTAGCTCCTGATCTACGCTCCTGAGCCGCAACCTCAGCTGATGGAGGGCGACCCATGGGTCAGGAGACAGCGACGCGATTTGATGCGCGCGCCGAGGAGATACGCCGACAGATCGAGTACTGGCGAGCGACCCGCACGAGGCAGTCCCCGATGCCTGGGGAGCTGTGGGCCGCCGCCGTTGATCTGGCACGAGAGCAGGGCATCTGCCCGGTCGCTCGCGCCCTGCGCGTGGACTACGGCGCGTTGAAGAGGCGTCTGGCCGCAGTGGACGAGGCCGGGGATGGCGGGGTGGAGTCCGATGCGTTCGTTGAATTCGAGGGAGCGGAGTTGCTCGGGACTGCGGCGCCGGCGGGCCTGCCGGTGGTGGTGGAGTTCACAGGCGCGGACGGGGCGAGAATGACGATCCGGTTGCCGGGGGACGAGTGGCTGGACGTACAGGGGCTGGCGGCGTCGTTCTGGAGGCGCGACGGGTGATCCAGATCACACCACAGATGCGGGTGCTGGTGGCCTTGGAGCCGGCAGACTTCCGTTGCGGCATCGACGGCCTGGCGCGTCGGTGCCGTGCGGTGCTGGAGTCGGACCCATTCTCTGGCACGGTGTTCGTGTTCCGTAACCGCCGCAAGACCGCAATCAAGATCCTGGTGTACGACGGGCAGGGATTTTGGCTGTGCTACAAGCGGCTTTCGAAGGGCCGTTTCCGCTGGTGGCCGTCGGATCCAGACGCAGTGGTGACCGCGTTTCAAGCTCACGAGCTGCAGGTGCTGCTCTGTGGTGGCGATCCCGGGGCCACCCAGGCAGTTCCGGTGTGGCGTCGCGTGGCCGCGACGATGAGCTGACAGGCAGTCCTCCAACTCCGCGCTTGCGTTCCAACACCGCTTCGTGTAGACCCTGGGACCATGGAAACGGTGTTGACCTATCGTGGCCGGACGATCACCCCCACCGACGTGGTTTTCATCCGCGATCTCATCACGCGCCACACCGGCGCGAGCCGGCGGGCGCTGTCCAAGGAGCTCTGCGTGGCCTGGGGCTGGGTCCAGCCCAACGGCGCGTTGCGAGACATGGTGTGCCGGTCGATGATGCTCGCGCTTCACCGAGCAGGGCACATCGAGTTGCCGCCGGTGCGGCACAGGCCCCCGAATCCGCTGGCGCGGCGGCAGCCGCCCCGGGCGGTCGAGATCGACCGCAGCCCGCTGCGTGGGCCCCTGGCCGGGCTGGGTCCGCTGACGTTCAAGCAGGTGAGACGCACCGAGCACGAGCCGCTGTTCGACGGGCTGATCGAGGCCCATCACTACCTGGGCTACACGCAGCCGGTGGGCGAGCACCTCAAGTTCCTGGTGTGGGCTGACGAGCGACCGGTGGCCTGCTTCGCGTGGAGTTCGGCGCCGCGTCACCTGGGTCCCCGGGACCGGCACATCGGCTGGTCGGCGGACGCTCGGCGGCGTCACATCCGTTTCGTGGCGTACAACAGCCGTTTTTTGATCCTGCCGTGGGTCGAGGTGCCCCATCTGGCCTCGCACCTGCTGGGTCGGATGGTCCGGATGCTACCGGGGGAGTGGGAACGGCTGTACGGCCATCCCGTCTACTTCGCCGAGACCTTCGTGGACCCGTCCCGGTTTCGCGGTACCTGCTACCGGGCGGCCAACTGGGTCTGGCTGGGCCAGACCACTGGGCGGGGCAAGGACGACCTGACGCACCGGGCCAACCGCTCGATCAAAGACGTGCTGGGCTACCCGTTGCACCGGCGATTTCGCGAGCTGCTGACGAGGGTCGCATGAGCAAGAAAAAGCACAAGAAACGGCGGACGGGGCGCTCGGCCCGGCAGCCGACATTGAGACGCCGCGATCTCCCGCTGGCCGAACTCAAGGCGATCCTCGACCGGGCGAAGACGGTGCTGAGCCCGGAGGACCACGACAAGCTCGAGGCCGCGGTGGACACGCTGGCCTTCCTCACCCGCGAGCTGGAGGCGAAGGGAACCTCGATCAAGCGTCTGCGGAAGCTGATCTTCGGCGCGAGCACGGAGAAGACGAGCCAGGTCTTCCCCGACCAGGACGAGGATGGCCACGACGGCCCGACCTCCGACTTGGACAGGGCGGAGAACGCCGACACGAAGGGCGCCGGATCCGACAAGAAATCCAAGCCCAAGCGCAAGGGGCACGGCCGCAAGGGGGCCGCGGAGTACACCGGGGCCGACAAGGTGACCGTGCCCCACGGGACGCTGAAACCCGGCGACCCGTGCCCCGCGCCCGGCTGCGACAAGGGCAAGGTCTATCAGCAGGCGGATCCCGCCGTGCTGGTGAGGGTCACCGGGATGGCGCCGCTGTCGGCCACGGTGTACGAGCTGCAACGCCTCCGTTGCAACCTCTGCGGCCAGGTGTTCACGGCCCAGGCCCCCCAGGACGTGGGCCAGGACAAGTACGACGAGACGGCAGCGGCCATGATCGGGCTGCTCAAGTATGGTTGCGGCCTCCCGTTCAATCGTTTGCAGCGCCTGGAAGACAGCCTGGGAATCCCGATGCCGGCCGGCACCCAGTGGGAGGTCGTGGCGCGGGCCGCGGACCTGCTGCAGCCCGCCCATGACGAGCTGATCCGCCAGGCTGCGCAAGGTGAGGTGATCCACAACGACGACACGACGGCCAAGATCCTCGATCTGGACCTGACCGTCCCGATGGGGACGGAGAAAAACGGCAAGCCGCGAACCGGGGTATTCACCAGCGGGATCGTGGCCACCGGCGAGGGTCATCGGATCGCGCTGTTCTTCACCGGCCGCCAGCACGCCGGCGAAAACCTGGCCGATGTGCTGGCCCGGCGGGCAGCCGAGCGCTCACCGCCGATCCAGATGAGTGACGGGCTGTCGCGCAACACACCCGGCGAGTTCGAAACGGTCGTGGCCCATTGCCTCGCCCATGGACGACGGCGCTTCGTGGAGGTGGCGGACCACTTCCCCGACGAGTGCAAGCATGTGCTGGAGACGCTGCGCGACGTCTATCAACACGATGCGACCGCCAAGGAACGCGATCTGTCCCCCGAGGAACGGCTGGTCTTCCACCAAGAGCACAGCGCACAACGGATGAAGGATCTCAAGCCGTGGCTCAAGACCCAGCTCGATGAGCACCTCGTCGAGCCCAACTCCGGGCTCGGCGAGGCGATCCAGTACATGCTCGGCCACTGGAGCGAGCTGACCCTCTTCCTGCGTCAACCTGGGGCGCCACTCGACAACAATATCTGTGAGCGCGCGCTGAAAAAGGCCATCCTGCATCGCAAGAACGCCTACTTCTACAAGACTGAGAACGGCGCTCGCGTCGGCGACCTGTTCATGAGCCTGATCCACACCACCGAGTTGGAGGGGACCAACCCGTTCGACTACCTCGTCGTTCTCCAGCAGCACCACGACGAGGTGAGCCGATGCCCGAGCGACTGGATGCCCTGGAACTACGCGGCTACGCTGGCCACCAGATCAACGACGCCCGATTCCCCCGCTGATTCCCACGCCTGATCGAAGCGGTCTCCGCGGCCCAAACAGCAACCCGACCTCCTGCCCCACCGCTGGCACAGCCCGCCCAGCTCGCCGGCTCCGATCTCGGCTTTTCTCGACTTTTGCATGTTTGCCGAAAGGACACGGAGTTGCTCGAGTTCTGGCGGAGCTGGGCCTCCAGGGCGGTGATACGGGCCTTGTCTTCCTTGCGCTCCGCCTCCAGCGCGGCGATGCGGGCCAGAGCGGCATCGAGAGCGGCCTTCAACTCGGCGAAC
>JAUUZX010000246.1 GCA_030592025.1 bacterium
ACCGAGACCTGCTTGAACCACATCATGCCGACGATCAGCACCGCCAGCGAGAAGATGGTGATGATCCCGACCTGGATCTCGTTCTTTCTTCCTTCCATACCCGTCTCCCGGTTGCCGGCCCCGCGGGGTGGCTCAGAACGCGCCGAGGGGTCCCTGGGCGTTCCCCTCGATGAATTGGCGCACCATGGGGTGGCCCGTGGTCCGGACCTCGTCCACCGTGCCCGTGAATTGGATCCGGCCGCGGCTGAGCATGGCGATGCGGTCGGCGATCTTGAAGGCGCTGGGCATGTCGTGGGTCACGACGATGCTCGTCACGCCCAGTTCCTTCTGCAGCTTGATGATCAGGTCGTTGATGGCGTCGCCGGTGATGGGGTCCAGCCCCGTGGTCGGCTCGTCGTACAGAATGTACTCGGGCTCCATGACGATCGCCCTGGCCAGGCCGGCGCGTTTCTTCATGCCGCCGGAAAGGGCGTTGGGCAGTTCGTCCTCCACGTTGTCCAGTCCCACCATGGCCAGGCACTCGCAGGCCCGCTCCCGCACCTTCTCCTCCGTCCAGCCCGAATGCTCCTTCAGCATCAGCCCAATGTTCTTGCAGATGGTCATGGAGTCGAAAAGGGCCCCACCCTGGAACAGGAAGCCGAACTTCTTGCGCAGTTCCATGAGCGACCGCTTGCGCAGGGCGGTGATCTCGTCGCCCTCGATCCAGATACGTCCGGCGTCCGGTTCCAGCAGCCGCACGATATGCTTCAGCAGGACGGATTTGCCCTCGCCGCTGCGCCCGATGACGACCAGGGTCTCGCCCTTGCGGATGAGCAGGTCCGTGTCGGTCAGGACCTCCTTGTCCGCGAACCGTTTGTTGACGCCCTGGATCACGATGCCCGGATACGCCGCCGGATCCGCGACCCTCTGGTCCGGCGGTGGCGGAATGGTGTATCTCGAGACTTCCATGGTGCGTCCGTTACTGTTGGAACAGGATCTGGAAGAGTACGATGGCCAGCAGGTAGTCGGCCACCAGTACGCTCAGGCAGCTGCCGACCACCGCGGTCATGGTGGCCTTGCCCACGCCTTCGGCGCCCCCTTCGGTATTGAAACCGAAGTAGATCCCGCTCATGGCGATGATGCCGCCGAAGATGAACGACTTGGTCAGGCCGCCCAGCACGTCGGATGTCTTGTAGAACATGCGCAGGCCCTCGATGAAGGTGCTGCTGGTCACATCGAGGGTGAACACCGAGGCCACATAGCCGCCGAAGACGGCGATGGCGTTGGCCAGGATCGTAATGATCGGAATCATGAACACCGCCGCCAGGAAACGGGGCATGGCCAGGTAGCGGACGGGATCAATGGCCATGATGCTCATGGCGTCGAGCTGCTCGGTGACCTTCATGGTCCCCAACTCGGCCGCGTAGTTGGCGCACAGCCGGCTGCCCACCACCAGCGCCATGAGCACGGGCCCCAGCTCGATGAAAACGCTCTTGGAGATCATCACGCCCAGGAACTTCATGGGGACGTAGGCCTGCATCTGGTAGACGGCCTGCACGGCGGTCACGGCGCCCACGAAGACGGAGGTGGTGACGACCAGCGGTATGGACCCGATGGCCACGATCTGCATCTGCTGCAGGACCTCTTTCCGCATCCGCCAGGCGTAGGGTATCTGCGCCATGATGGATACGAGCAGGTTGGATCCCCGCCCGGTCCTTCTCAGTCCGTACAGGACGGACTCCCCCAGATTTCCGATGAATGCTGTCATGGTCCGGCGAATATAAGCGGGTTGATACCGGAAGTCTACGGCCGCCGAACCGTCCGGGCGCAAAAAAGGGGGTATCCTCGACGGCAGCACCATCGGGGATGAAATCCCCGATCCATCGGGTATACTGTTCGTCGTGCACCTTCCCGACGCGAAGGGAGCCCGACCATGCCGATTCCGACCTTCCGATCGCGGCGCCTCCTGCCGCTGGTTGCCGCCGCCTTCCTGGCGCTGGGTGGATCCGCGAGCGCCGATCCCGTCCACCTCCTGACCTGGCAGGGGCCCATCACTCCGGTCGCCGCCGAATACCTGGCCGAGGGCATCGCCGCCGCCGGGGTGGACGGGGCCGCGGCTGTCATCATCCGGCTGGACACCCCCGGCGGCCTGGACACCTCCATGCGCGACATCATCAAGGCCGAACTGGGCTCGGGCGTGCCGGTGATCGTCTGGGTGGGCCCGGCCGGCAGCCGGGCCGCCAGCGCCGGTGCCGTGATCACCGTGGCGGCCGATGTGGCGGCCATGGCGCCGGGCACCAACATCGGTTCGGCCAGTCCGGTGCAGATGGGCGGAGCCATCGCCGACAGCACCATGGCCAAGAAGGTCAAGAACGACGCGGCAGCCTACATCGCGTCCATCGCCGCCCGCCACGGCCGCGACGAGGAGACCTGCCGCCTCTTCGTGACCGAGGCCCTGAACCTGACCGCGATCGAGGCCCGCGAAAAAGGGGTCATCGACCTGGTGGTCGACGGTCTGCCGGCGCTGGTGGACAGTCTGCGGAGCCGCGGCGTGATCCCGGCGGACGCCGGGACAGAGATCGTCGAGGTGGATCCGGACCTGCGCCAACGCCTGCTCAAGGTCCTGGCCGATCCCAACGTGGCCTACATCCTGATGATGCTGGGCATCTACGGGCTCTTCTTCGAACTGAGCAACCCCGGTTCCTTCGCGCCAGGGGTCCTCGGCGGCATCTGCCTGCTGTTGGCCCTGTTCGCCTTCCAGGCCCTGCCCGTCAGCTACACCGGCGTGCTGCTGATCCTGTTGGGGGTGGTGTTGCTGGTGCTCGAAGTGAAGGTCACCAGCTTCGGCGTGTTGTCCGTCGGCGGCATCACGGCCCTGGTACTGGGCTCGCTGATGCTCTTCGATTCCCCCGACCCCTGGGCCCGCATCAGCCTGCGGGTCCTGGTACCCACGGTGGCGATCTTCGCCGGCTTCTTCCTGCTCTGCGTCTGGCTGGCGATCAGGGGCCAGCGGCGGCCGGTGGTCACCGGCAAGCAGGCCCTGGTCGGCGAGACGGGCCGGGTGCTGCAGGATGTGGGTGGTGACGACTCGCCCGGCAAGGTCGTCGTCCATGGCGAGATATGGTACGCGACGGCGGCCGGACCCCAGGCCACGGGCGCGCGGGTGCGCGTCCTGGCCGTTGAAGGCCGCCGGCTCGTGGTGGCCGCAGTCGCCGTCAATGACCCGGATGATCAAGAACCGAGGAGTTCATGATGCCGTACATCTTCCCCGCGACCGTGATCTTCATTCTGATCGTGTTCCTCGCCAACTCGCTGCGGGTCCTGCGCGAGTACGAGCGGGGCGTGGTATTTCGCCTGGGCCGATTCGTGGGCAACCGGGGACCCGGGCTGATCATACTGGTGCCCTTCATCGAGCGCATGGTCAAGGTCAGCCTCAGGACCATCGCCATGGATGTCATGCCCCAGGACGTGATCACCCGGGACAACGTGACGGTGAAGGTCAACGCCGTGCTCTATTTCCGGGTCGTGGAACCGGACAGGTCGATCATCGAGGTGGAGGACTTCTACTTCGCCACCAGCCAGCTGGCCCAGACTACCCTGCGCAGCGTGGTGGGCCAGGCCGAACTCGACGAACTGCTGGCCGAGCGGGAGAATCTCAACGCCAAGGTCCAGGAGATCCTGGACGAGGCCACCGACCCCTGGGGCATCAAGGTGGTCACGGTGGAAATGAAGGACGTGGACCTGCCCCAGACGATGCAGCGGGCCATGGCCAAGCAGGCCGAGGCCGAGCGCGAGCGGCGCGCCAAGATCATCCATGCCGAGGGCGAGTTCCAGGCCAGCCAGCGTCTCAGCGACGCGGCCGCGGTGATCGAACCGCATCCGGCGGCACTCCAATTGCGGTATCTGCAGGCCTTGGTGGAGGTGGCGTCGGAAAACAACTCGACGATCCTGTTCCCGATGCCCATCGACATCATGAGGGCCTTCATGATGGGTGATCGTTCCTGAAGCGACCCGCGGCGGACCTCCCCGGGGTCGCCCCCCCGGGGTCCGCTCGATGAAATCCGACTCGCTTGTTCCTGAATCCTCGTGCAAATTGGCCGAGGATCCCGGCCTGACCTCACCATCCGGTCGGAAATCCCAGGGAATCTTGAATTTTGTCCATCCGAACTGTTCCCGTAAGGACTGTGATCGGTCCGCAACCCTTCAACCCGAGGAGCCCGTCATGTCCAACATCAAGTCGTTGCGTATCCTGCCCATCCTGATCCTCCTGCTGCTGGTGGCCGCCTGCAGCGAGGACGCCGGCGTCGTCGCCCCCCTGGCGACCGACGACACGTCGAGCCTGGACCCCTTCGCAGGTGAGGAAGCCCACCGCGAATACCTGTCCCTGCAGAAGTCCGC
>JAUUZX010000219.1 GCA_030592025.1 bacterium
CTTCTTTTCTGGTTTGTTTTTGAGGTCGGGATCTCAATCTTGCCGGCGCATGCCCAGCCCTTCAACTGGACCTATCTTGGGGCACCGAATGGCGAGTTGCGAGTCTCCGGTGTCATCGTCGATCCACGTAGTAACGATCTGATCTATTTGAGAACTGAATCGGGACTCTACATAACGAGAGACGGTGGGTCGTCATGGGAACAACCTGTCTTCACATCGGTTTTCACGATGGCGATCGATCCACAGGATCCAGACCGGGTCTTCGTTGGCTCGTCTTCGACCCTGTGGCGCTCGGACCAGATGGGCCTGCCCGGGACATGGGTGGTGGCCCATGATTTCTCTACCTTCGCACCCCAACACCCCGGTCGACGCGTTCAGTCGATTCACTTTAGTGCCATCGACGGAACCATCTTCGTCGGCACTCGTTTTCAACAGGCGGATCCGCTACCGGCGGGTCTTTTCAAGTCGACGGACTTCAGCCTGGGACAAAGCTTCACGCACCATCCGTACAACATCCAGTGGCAGTACATCATCCCCTGGGATGTAAAGGAAGATCCCACGAACAACTACCTCTATGTCGGAATCGAAATAGCGGACCATCCTGGAATAGACGACAATCCTTCTACCTACGCCCCGCCTTTCCTGCGATCGACAGATGGTGGCCTATCCTGGGACGACAAGGCGCCAGCGAACATGCATGTCATCAGAATCGTAGTTGAGGAGAAATCCGCTACGGAGAGCATTCTGTATGCCTTGATTGAGGGAGACGGGCTCTACAAGTCATTCGATAACGGCAATATCTGGGACGGCTATCCAATGGATTGCCACGGAAGTCTGATCATGGACAAACAAGTGCCCGGAGCCCTGTACTGCGGAGGGTACGTCTATACGAAAGATGACATAGAGTATGATGACGGCGGTGTGTACTCAAGTACGCGAGGCATGAATCGGACACTTACGGGATTGGAGCACAAGGCCGTCTCTGGTCTGTATCAGAGCGGAGACGGCTTTCGGCTGTATGCCACCACCTACTGCGGTCCCAACACGTTTATTTCCGGCGTCTGTGGTCCGCAAGAGGGAGGCCTCTGGGTCTCGCTCATGCATCACTGCGACGCGCCGATTACGATTTTCGATATGAATGTCGACGGCGACGATCTCCCGGACGCCTGCGACGACGACATCGACGGCGATGGAGTGATCAACTACTACGACGCTGACGAGTACCTCGCCGGTCTGCGGTGGGATCTCGACCAGGACGGTGTCGCCGATCATTGGCACATGAGCGGGAGCCAAGACCACCTCGACTGCACCGCCTCATGCCTTTGGATCAAGGACTACCTGACGAACCTCTACGGAGGCACTCCCTTCCCGCCGTACCCGTGGCACCGGTTCTCGCAGACCTGCAACGAGCTGTGCATCCTGCCGTGGGACAACTGCGCGGACGGCCAGGGCACCAGCGCCTCCACGGACTTCACCCAGTTCGACTCGCAAGCCTGCCGGGAGGTCCACACGATCCTATCGCAGGGCCGGGGCCCGGAAGGCGAGAGCGAAGTAGCGGCCTTCGACACCTGCCGGAACCAGTACTTCAACGCGGATCAGGACCCTGCCAACCCGGTGGGCCGAAAGTGCCAGACCGGCGCGCAGGACATCGAGTTCGCGCCCATCAATGGCACCGGCTGCGGGAGCCCGGACACCTACCGCGTAGGTTTCACGGCCAACGCGGCATCGGTGGCTCTGACAGGCGAGCTGTTCCAGGGCACGTCGATCGAGTCGTGCGCGTGCCCCACGAACTGGATACCCGGTACCTCGGATTGGGATGCGGATTGCTACCTGCAAATATGCAATACAATTGAACGCCAACCCTGGAACCCCATCCGTGATGAGGTTTTCGGGGATTTCGCCGCGGACGCCACTTACCCGCACGGGATATCCCTTCTTCAGGGACAGGCGATCTTCGCAATCCGGCACAAGATGGGGCGGGACCGGCAGGTCACCTTCCTCCGTGACTCCTCGCGGAACCGGCACGAGTTTTCCTGGTCCTGGCGGAATACGATCCGCTACCCGCAGCCGTGGCAGCAGAACTGGGTAACACTGATCGCGAACCCCCAGGAAGAGTCGCTGACTCACACCGACGTCTTCCCCATGCCGTTAAAGGTGCGCGTCGCCCGCAAGGAAACCATTAGCCAGACCACCATGGAGCTTCCCTTCGATGCGGGCAATGTGGAGCTTTCGGATGGGATCCAGTACTTCACCGAGCCTCCGCCAGCCTGGGAATGCTCCACCCCCGACTACGAGGCGGAGTTCGACCGGTGGTGGTGGCTGACAAATCCCTACCACGTCGACGATAGCCAGTGGAGGCTGACCCCCATCGGCTGGTCGGTGATCGAATCCCCCGAGCTGGGAAAGCACGTGGTCAGTTTCGACCGCTCCCTGGCCAGCCCTTCTTCCGTCCGCGAGATCACCTACCTATCGGGGACTAGCGAGACGGTGAGCCTGGATGGTCTGTCCACGGTCGTGGGCCGGCTTGACTCCAGCCTGGTGGGTCAAACCTTTGGCAAGACCGATACCGTGTTCGCCTATGGGGTTCCCGCCAGCGGGGGAACCCGAAAGCTCTGGATCGGAATGGTGGGCTCGCCGGAAAACCTCTGGGTAACCGCGGATCAGGTCTTTGCAGACCCTGTCGAGGAGCTCAAGGTGGGTAGCCCCCTGTTCTTTGACGAAAAGCACCAAAGGTTGTTCGTGATAGGCGATCTGCTCAACGACGAGAATGTGACGGCGAAGCACAACACGATCTCAGCCTTCGACTTCAACACCGGGCAGTGGGATTTCCTGGGCCTCATCAGCGCCCTGGGCCACGCCACGGGTTACTCTGTCTCCTTCGACCCGCTGAGACGGAAGGTCTTCCTCTTCGGCGGGGAGCAGGATGGGACCACCCTGGATCAACTGCTGGTAATGGACCTGGACACCCTGACCACCAGCGTCCTGTGGAAGGGCACCTCGGCCGACGAGGCCTGGGGTCGCTCGGGCCACGGTGCCACCCTCGATCCCATGGACCGGACGCTGTACATCTACGGCGGAGAACGAAACGGGATCGCCATGTCCGACGCCCTGACCTATCGAGTGGTCGGCCGGACCTGGACCCATCTGGGGACCGGCGTCGAGGCCGGGCCGGGAGCGCTAAGCCGGCCCATGGTGAAGTATGACCGGCGCACCCAGAAGCTCTGGGTGGCCGCCGACTGGGCTGGCGGCACTGCCCCGGGTCTCCTCGCGCCCTGGGAGCTGGATATCGAGCGCGGCCAGTGGAGTCTCCGTCCTTCCCTGGGCGCCAAGGATCCGGCGGACGGCAGCCGGGATAGCAGCTTCTCGGTGGACGCCCCCCCGCGGTTCGACGTCCTGATCGACGAGTCGGCACCCCTGCGAGGAGAGGTGCGGCTGGTGGAGGTCTTCTCCGACGACCCGAACCTGGAGATCCACGTTAAAGACGCTCTGGGCCGTCCTGTCGCGTCCGACGAACGACAGGCCACCGAGCTGCAGGTGGTGCTCTACGGCCAGGCCGGGGAGCGGTACGAGGCCCACGTGGAAGCCGGTCCGGGCTACGACCGTGGCAGTACGGTGAGCTTCACTTACATGGACCGGCCGGCCGAGCTGGAGCTGGTCTCGAACTTTGATGCCCTCGCGGACGTCACTGGCCTGGTGGTAGTGGGCGATGTGGTCTACGTGAGCCACGGGCACCAGGTGAGCGCCTTGGACCTGGGCGACCCGCACAACCCGGTCTTGCTGGGCTCGGTGACCACCGACGGCCTGGTGCAGGAGTTGGTACGCTGCGGAGAAGGCCACCTATGCGCGGCGCAGACCCATGGCCGACAATCGCTGCTGGTCCTGGATATCGGGCAGCCGGGCAGCCCCTCAGTGATCGGCGGCCTGGACCTGCCCGGCACCTGCCGGAGCGTCGCGGTCCGCGACGGGGTGGCCTACGTGGCCTGCGGCCCGGCCGGGGTGCACCTGGTCACCCTATTCGATCCGGCCTCACCACAGCTCGTCGACACCCTGAGCCTCCCCGGTCCGGTGGTGGACGTGAAGGTGCGCCGGGGCCTGCTGGTGGCGAGCCTGGTGGGCAAACGGATCAAGCTCCTGGAGCTGGGCACCGGGACCTCGCCCCAGGTCGTGGCCGGGACGCACACGAGCAAGCACCCGGTGCATACCCTGGTGATCGGCGACCGGCTGCATGTGTCCGAGGTGACCGGGCAGTCCTGGTCGGCCTGCATGACCGGGCAACGCTGCGGCTTTGGTACCCGGGTGGAGGTCTTCGCGCTGGATACCACGCCTGGGGCTGCCAGCCTGACGCTGTTAGGCCAGTACCAGGGCGACCGGGTCTGGCAGCCCTTTGCGGCAGGCCTCGGAGACCTGGTCCTGGCGCCGACGCCACGGGGCTTCGATATCTACCGCGCGGTGGCGCTGCCATGAGCGTGATGGGCAAAAACTGGCACTTCGCGCTCGCCCTGCTGGCAGCCGCCGGACCGGGCTGCCAGTGCCATTGCGACAA
>JAUUZX010000229.1 GCA_030592025.1 bacterium
ATCGCGGTACGGAAGGCCGCCGCCGCCGCAACGTTGGCCGTAACCGCCAAGAACCGTTATGCCACCTCGGCCCAGGTCATGCCCTCGGTGCGGACCCACTCGATCATCTCGCCGCCACCCTCGAGGGGCTCGAGCGCGGCCAACGTCTCGGTCCGACCCACCAGGAAACCCAGGCCCATGGGCCCGTAGCATTTGTGGGCACTGAAGACCATGATGTCGGCCTCCAGTTCAGCGAAATTCAGCGGCCGATGGCCCACGGACTGGGCGGCGTCGACCACGGTGAGTGCGCCGAGCGAACGCGCCTTCACCATGATCTCCGCCACCGGATTCACCGTGCCCAGCACGTTGCTCACGTGGGTGAGGGCCACGATCTTCACCTTGGCGTCCAGGAACTCGTCCAGACGCGCAAGGTCAAGCTCGCCGCCGCCGGTGATGGGCAGGATGCGCAGATCAATCCCCCGACGCTGCGCAAGCATCTGCCACGGCACGAAGTTGGCGTGGTGCTCCATCTGACTGACGAGCACGGCGTCGCCGGGCTCCAGGTGGTGTTCCCAGCCCCTGGCCACGAGGTTCAGTGCGGACGTGGCTGAGCGCTGGATCGTGACTTGGGTAGGCGCTACTTCGAACCAGCGGGCGACCGTCTCGCGGCAACCCTCGTAAAGGCGGGTGGCCTCGTCGCCCAGGGCGTGCAGGCCCCGGTGGACGTTGGCATTGGAATTGCGGTAGTAGTCGGCTTCGGCCTGGATGACGGCCTCGGGCTTCTGGGTCGTGGCCGCCGAGTCCAGGTACACGAGGGGGCGCCCGTTCACCTCGCGCTTCAGGAGCGGGAAGCGGTCCCGGATCGTCGTCGCCAAGGTTCCTGCGATGGCACTCACGACGCGCTGCCAAGGCCGGCGAGGCGGGCTGTCACCAGGTCGTCCAGTTGGGCGCGCACGGCCGTGGGCACCAGGGCCAGGGTCGGCTCGAGGAAGCCCTGCACGACCAGGCGCTCGGCCTTGTCGCGATCGATGCCCCGGCTCTGCAGGTAGAAGATCTGCTCCTGATCGACGGGCGCGACGGTGGCCCCGTGGCTGCAGCTCACGTCGTCGGTGAGGATTTCCAGTTCGGGGATCGAGTCGGCGCGGGCCGTATCGGAGAGCAGCAGGTTGCGGTTCTCCTGGAGGGCCTCGCTCCCGGCGGCGTCCTCGTCGATGCGGATCAGGCCGGTGTAGGACGACCGCGAACGGTCCGTGAGGGCCACCTTGAAGTTGATGTTGCTCGAGGTGTGCTTGCCCTGGTGACGGTGCCGGGTGTGATGGTCGAAGCGCTGCTTCGCGCCACCCAGCACGACGCCGAAGAGCTCGCTGCGGGCGCCGTCGCCGGCCAGGTCCGCACCCAGTTCCAGCTTCACCCGTTCGCCGCCGAGGGTGGCGTTGGAGCCGATGTAATTGCCGTCACGCTCGACACGGGCCCGAACCGACAGCCAGCCGCTCACCTCGTTGTCCCAACTCTCGGCCAGGACGTGGCGCACGTGGGCGCCCTCACCCACGAGGATTTCCGTGACGCCGATGACGCGACGCGTCGCACCCGCTCCGCCGAGATGTTCCTCGACCAAGGTGAACTCGGCGCCGGCGGCCACGTCGATCAGCAGACGGGGCATGGTCGTCTCGGCGTAGGCCGGCACGATGACCCGCAGGGGCTGCTCGGGGCGGGCGCCCCGCGGCACACGCACGACAAGGCCCGTGTTGAAGGCGGCGGCATTCAGGGACGCGAAGAAACCGGATCCAGTGGGGGATACCTTACCGAGTCCCTCCGCGTCCCTGGGATCGTGCAGCAACGGGGCGATGGTCAGGCCCATGCCCTGCGCGGCGGCGTTGAGTTCCGGCGCCCGGCCGGGCACCAGCAGGACCGCCGGCTGGTCCGACGGCAGCGTCGCCACGGGCAGGTCCTGGGGCGGCATGAGCGCCGGCAGGGCCTCCACGGGCAACAGGTTCTCGGGGTTCGTGTAGCGCCACAGGTGCTCGACACGCGCCGGTATTTCCGCCGCTTCGTAGGCCTTCAGGGCGGCTTCGCGCCAGGTGCGACCGGCGTCGCTCTCACCCAGTTCGCGGGACAGGCGCTCGACGCCGGCGATCGCCAGGGCGGGCTTTTTGTCGGATGTCACAACCAGGTCAGCCAACGGACCCCTCCATTTCCAATTCGATGAGACGGTTCAACTCCACGGCGTACTCCATGGGCAGTTCGCGCACGAAGGGCTCGATGAAGCCGTTGACGATCATGAGGCGCGCCTGCTCCGGGTCGATGCCCCGGCTCTGCAGGTAGAAGATCTGCTCGTCCGCCAGCTTGGAGACGCGGGCCTCGTGCTCGACGCGCACGTCGTCCTCGGCGATCTCCATGGTGGGGTAGGTGTCGCTGCGGGCCTGGTCGCCGATGAGCAGGGCGTCGCACTCGACGTTGGTGCGGCAGCCCCCGGCGCCCCGGTTCACCTTCACCAGGCCGCGGTAACTGCTGCGCCCGGTGCCCTTGGAGATGGACTTGCTGATGATGCGACTGGTCGTGTTGGGGGCCACGTGAACCATCTTGGCGCCAGCGTCCTGGTGCTGGCCGTCGCCCGCGTAGGCGATGGACAGGACCTCGCCGTGGGCGCCCTCGCCCAGCAGGTACACCGCCGGGTACTTCATGGTGAGCTTGGAGCCGATGTTGCCGTCGACCCACTCGATCACCGCGTCCTCGTGGGCGTGGGCCCGCTTGGTCACGAGATTATAGATGTTGTTGGACCAGTTCTGGATGGTCGTGTAGCGGATCTTGGCGCCCTTGAGCGCGATCAGTTCGACCACCGCGGAGTGCAGCGAGTTCGTGGAGTACACCGGCGCGGTGCAGCCCTCGATGTAGTGCACCGAGCTGCCCTCGTCCACGATGATCAGGGTGCGTTCGAACTGCCCCATGTTCTCGGCGTTGATGCGGAAGTAGGCCTGGAGCGGGATCTCGACATGGGTGTCGGGGGGTACATAGATGAATGAGCCCCCGCTCCAGACCGCACTGTTGAGCGCGGAGAACTTGTTGTCCCGGGACGGGATCACCGTGGCCCAGTACTTCTTGACGATCTCGGGATGTTCGCGCAGGGCCGTGTCCATGTCGGTGAACAGGACGCCCTGCTTCTTGAGGTCCTCGTCGATGCTGTGGTAGACCACCTCGGATTCGTACTGGGCGGTGACGCCGGCCAGGAACTTCTGCTCCGCCTCGGGGATGCCCAGGCGGTCGAAGGTGTTCTTGATGTTCTCGGGCACGTCGTCCCAGTCGTTGGCCACGCCCTCGCTGCTCTTGAGGTAGTAGTGGATGTCGTCGAAGTCGATGGCGTCCAGGATCTCGGTGTTGCCCCAGCGGGGCATGGGCTTGTCCAGGAAGATGTCGAGGGCCTCGTGCCGGTACGCGCGCATCCAGTCGGGCTCGTCCTTGTAGCGCGAGATCATCTCGACGACCTCGTGGCTCAGGCCCTTGGGCGCCTTGAGGAGGAATTCCTCGGGGTCGGCGAAGCCGTAGCGGTCGCGGTAGTCCTGGTTCAGGTCGGCGATGCGGTCCGCTTTCATGCTGCGCCTCCCGTCGCCGTCGCCGCCTCCGGCGTCAGCCAGTCGTAGCCCCGGGCCTCGAGTTCCTTGGCCAGCTCGGGGCCGCCGGTGCGCACGATGCGTCCGTCGATGAAGACGTGCACCACATCGGGCTTCACGTAGTCGAGGATGCGCTGGTAGTGGGTGACCAGGAGCACTGCGTTGTCCGCGGTGCTGGCCAGGTTCACGCCGTCGCTGACGACTTTCAGGGCGTCGATGTCCAGCCCGCTGTCGGTCTCGTCCAGCAGGGCGAAGGTGGGCTTCAGCAGCAGCATCTGCAGGATCTCGAGTCGTTTTTTCTCGCCGCCGCTGAAGCCGTCGTTCAGGTAACGTCCCGCGAAGCTCTTGGGGACGTCGAGTTTGGCGAAGCCGTCCATCATGATCTTGCGGAACTCGCGCACGGGCACTTCCTCGCCGCGCCGGGCGCCGAGGGCCGAGCGCAGGAAGTTGGCCACGGAGACGCCGGGCACGGCGACCGGGTACTGGAAGCCGAGGAACATGCCCAGGCGGGCGCGTTCGTGGGGCTCGAGCTCGTGGATGGGCTCGCCGCGCAGGTAGATCTCGCCCTCGACCCGGTAGGCGGGGTGGCCCATGAGGGCCGAGGCCAGGGTGGACTTGCCCGAACCGTTGGGGCCCATGAGGGCGTGCTTCTCGCCGGCCTTGATCTCCAGGTTGGCGCCCTTGACGATCTCTTTTTCGCCTTCATGGTTCTGGATGAAAACCCGCAGATTGCGGCACGAGAACAGTGCGTCACTCATATGCTACTCCTGAGCCCGGGGCTCACGGGAAAAGGCGTTTTGGGGTCGAAGCGGTGCGGTCCGAGGACCTCAAGGGCTTCCAGGACCGCACCGTCGCTCACCTGTCGCTCGTGGCGGGAGCTGCTACGGACCCGCCACG
>JAUUZX010000336.1 GCA_030592025.1 bacterium
GAGAGCAGGTGGATGCTGTTGAGGGGGTTGCGGAGCTGGTGGGCGACTCCGGCGGCGAGGGCGCCCATGGCCACGAGCTTCTCCGTACGGCGCGCTTCCTCCCGCCGGCGCTCGAGGCGGTCGGTGATGCGGGCGATCTCCCGGTTGAGGACGGCCTGCCGCTGATGGCCGAACAGAAGAACCACCACCAGGACCGCGCCGGCCAGGAGCGCGATCAGCCGCAGCGTCGACCGCAACCGGATATCCCTGCCCAGTTGTTCGTAGGCTTCCGGGTCGAAACCTATCCGCACTCGCAGGGTGGTGCCGTTGGGCAGCAGGACGCTGCCGCAGGCTTCCAGCACGGCCAGGCGATCCGACCGGACCTGACGCAGGGAAAAGACGCCAGGCTTGGCCCATGCTTCCCGTGGCGGCGGTGGCAGGGTGGCGACGGCGTCCTCGACACCCGGGGAGACGGCACGGAACCCATCGCCCGCGACGGTGACGTAGCGCACGCTCCGGCTGGCGCTCAGGTCCGTGACGATGTGCTCGAGGTCCTCCAGCCGCGCGGCGTGCTCCGTCATGTCGGTGGCCACATGCACGATGATCTCGGCGAGGGATTGGGCCTGGCCGACCATGAAACCCTCGAGGCGGACGAGGCGCTCGTGGGTGTCGTACCAGGCCCCGACGCCCAGGGCCGCCGCCAGCAGGATGGCCGCAGCCACGGTTCCGGCGTTGCGCACCCGGTGGGCCAAAGGGGGAGGGAGCTGGGGGGAGGTCGCGGTCATGGGGGTGGTTCGTCTCCCGGGTGGTGTGGCGGCGCGGAGTCGCGATGATACCACACCCGATCGCGGTGGCCAGCGCCGACCGCGGGGTCCGGGCTCCTAACGGGGGGAGATCAAGGAACGCCGGTGGGGTAGTTCCCCATCTCGAGGCCCTGGGGCAGGTAGCGGATGAGCTGCACCGCACGCCGCTCGTCCTCGTGGATGGCCTCGGCCGGAGGCGTCTCGAAGGGGTTGAACCCGGCAATGAACATGAGGTAGCCGGGTGAGGCGCAGAAGGCGTGGCCGTAGAGACCGAGGGCGTGGCCCATCTCGTGGAGGGCGACCGCCTGCACGGGCAGGGCCGAGGGCAGCACGGCCGGATTGGGGGAGACGCGCAGCCGGATGAGTTCGGGGATGACCTCGCCGACCACGAACTGCCCGGAGCCCGGTTCCTCGAGATCGGCGCGACCCGCCAGGCCCTCCTCGTCCAATGCGAAATCGAAGACGATGCGGGCGGCGACCGGGTCGTCGACGAGGGTGAGGTACTCTTCGCCCAGGGTGGTGTT
This sequence comes from bacterium, assembly GCA_030592025.1. The sequence goes on from JAUUZX010000336.1 coordinate 1,307, forward strand.
CCAGATCTGCACCGCGGTCGCGCACTGGGCCCTGTAGTCGACGCCGCCGGTGGACGTGAACTCGGGGATGTGGACGGGCACCGGGTAGTTCTCCCACCGGTAGAGCCGTCGGTTGGGCCGGTCGTCGGTGGTGTTGATCGTGTTGGTGAGGTTCCGTAGGTAGCTCACGAAGTGCTCGCGGAAAGCGATGCACCCCGGATCGGCGCCAAGGCGCGGGATCACCAGGAAATCCCAGTCCCTGCTCGCGCCGGCGCGGAGGGTGTCCGAGTCGGCGGCGTGCCAGGAGGCGCCGGGCGGGGAATCCACCGATGTCTGAGCCCGCAGGACCACGTCCTGGTCGATCTCGAAGGGGCCGATGGTGTAGGAGCCATCGCCCGCGGTCACCGTCGCGATCCCGTCGTTGAGGGTGGCGACATCGACGCCCCCCAGCACCGCGCCGACAGGATCCCGCACCAGGCCGGTGGCCCACCAGCGGCCGTCGATCACGACGATCTCCAGACCCTCGCCCGGGAGGGAGAGGACGTCGAGGTCGTTGCGGGATCGCACGGCGCACCACACCTGTTCGTTGCCGACGAAGCCGGTCAACTGGGGCGGGATCACGGCATCGTAGGTGCTCTTGCCCGGTTCATGGAGGACCACCGGCAGGGCCGGCAGGTCGGGCCATTCGGCCTCGCCGATCGGTCCTGTCGTGCTGAGGCGTATCTCGTATCGGGTCAGCGGAAACTCGGATCCGGTCACGGCTTCCCAGGTGAGGCGAATCTCGCCGCGGACCTGGCCCGGCCGGGCGCCGAGCCCGGACACCATCGGCGGAATGGCCTCGTCGTGGGGACGGGCGGACAGGGCCCAGGTGCGGACCACCGTCGTGTCGCCGAGTTGGGCGCTGGCGGTCACGGCCAAGGGGCCGACCGCCGTCGGTTCGAGGACGATGGAGGCGGCCGTGCCGGCGTCCTCGCCCCCCACGGTCCAGGACAGTTCCGTGTCGCCCCAGATGCTGCTGGCGGCGAAGGTCCGGGGCCGGTCCACGAAGACCGGTGGCGCGTCTTCGCCGGGGGTGAAGACCACGAGATCCTGGCCCTCCGCGGAGACGTCGATGTTCCAGAGGTGGGAGACCGGACCGTCGCGCCCCATGACCGTCGCGCCCAGGGTGCTCGTGGTGAACGTCGTCCCCTGGTAGCGGTAGCGGGTGCCGGTGGCGACGGGGGTGCCGCCCATGGTCCAAGCGACCGCTGTCTGGTCCAGGTCCGGGCCCTGCACCTGGAAATCGAGGAACCCACCGAGGGGGACGGTGGCCAGGGCCCCCGCTGGCAGGAACGTGTAGGATGGGCTCGGCGCCTCGGGTTCGGCGGGAGAACTGCAACCGGATGCTGTCAGCGCGCACGCCAACCCCAGGGCGAGTGCCGCCAGAGCGGTCGCCCCGATGCGGCGTTTTCGCGCCGTGGCCCGTTCCTGCCCGAGATCGTTGTTCATATACCTGACGATAGACATGTCCTTCCCCGGGGGCAAACCAATGGGGACCGGGAAGCGCGTTCGGCGCACATCCACGGTCCCCGATGTTGTCCCGCCGGAACGGGATCGCTGATTGTCCGCCCCTATTTCTGCCAGACCGGCAGACGGCCCGGGGTGTAGGGCGCGCCGGCCGCCTCGAACCGGTCCTCGAGGGCGACCAGATCGGCGGTGACGAGGCTCGTCAGGTCAGCCAGCAACGGGCCGAAGAGATCGCCCGCCAGGGCCAGGTTGTCCCGCTGGGTTTGCGTGGGGTCGGTGGTGATCGTTCGCGAACCCCACAGCACGCGCCCGACGCGGCCGCTGATCCCCGGGGTCACCGGTTCGCTGCGGCGGCTGATGGTGCGGTCGCCGTGGAGGGCCACCCGCAGGTGGGCGAGCCGTGCGGCCAGGGCGTCGACCCGGTCGAGGAGGGCCCGATCCAGCTCCGGGGTGACCTCGACGGCCGCCCGCAGGTGATCCAGGCGCGATGAGGCATCCCGCAAGACCCGGCCGGCGCCTGAAACGGCCCGGTGCAGCTCCGCCGCTTCCTTCTGGAAGGCCACGGAGGCGGCGAAGTCGGTCGCGGGCAGGGACCCGCGCACGAGCAGCCGCGTGGTGATGTCGACCGGTCCGGCCAGCACGGTCTCCTGGCCCCGCACGCGTTTGCCCACCGTCACCCGGTAGGTGCCGGGGACGGCCAACGGGCCCAGGGGCTCGGTGTCCCAGGGGTTCCGC
>JAUUZX010000146.1 GCA_030592025.1 bacterium
ACGTTCTCGGGCAGGATGTAGTTCTCGCCGCTGGCCATGAGCATGGCCGGGAACATGACCGCGTGGAAAAAGACGTTGTCCTTGCCGAGGAAGTGCACCAGGCGCGTGCCCTCGTCCTGCCACCAGGTACGCCAGGCTTCGGCGTCGCCCTGGGCCAGGGCCCATTCGCGGGTCGCGGAGATGTAGCCGATGGGGGCCTCGAACCACACGTAGAAGACCTTTCCCTCGTGGTCCGGGAGAGGAACCGGCACGCCCCAGCCCAGGTCGCGGGTCACGGCCCGGTCCTTGAGACCATCCTTGAACCAGCCGCGGCAGTACTGCCTGACGTTGTCCTTCCACTCGGGGTGGGCGTCGATGAGCGCCTCGAGCTTGTCCTGCCAGTCGCCCAGGGGCAGGAACCAGTGGGTCGTTTCCCGCAGTTCGAGGGGGCTGTTGTCCTGGACGTTGCGGGGGTTGACCAGCTCGGTGGGGTCGAGGGTGGTGCCGCAGGCCTCGCACTGGTCGCCCCGGGCGCCGTCACTGCCGCACTTGGGGCAGGTGCCCTCGATGTAGCGGTCGGCCAGGAAGCGCTGCTGGCTGGGGCTGTAGAACTGCTCGGTCGTCTTCTGCTTGAGCACCCCCCGTTGGTGCAGGTCGGCGAAGAAGGCCTGGGACGTCTCGGTGTGGATGGGGCGGCTGGTCTGGCTGAAGTTGTCGAAACTCATCCCGAAGCCCTCGAAGGACTTCTTGATGGACGCGTGGTTCCGGTCCACCAGCTCCTGGGGGGTGATGCCCTCCTTCTCCGCCGTGAGGGTGATGGGCACCCCGTATTCGTCGCTGCCGCAGATGTAGAGGACATCCTCGCCCCGCAGACGCAGGTAGCGCACGTAGATGTCCGCCGGCAGGTAGGCGCCGGCAAGATGGCCCAGATGGATCTCGCCGTTGGCGTAGGGCAGGGCGCTAGTCACGAGGGTGCGGGCAAACCGGCAAGGGGACGCGTCGTTCGGCGCTGTCACGGGGGCCTCCAGGGAGGGGGAATCATTGATAGCCGTGGTCGCAGGGAACTTAAATCAAGTCATCCGGCAGCGGCAAGGCGGTTTTCCCGTAGGCGTGGTGGTCGAGCCACGCGGAGCAGTCCACACCGGTGACCTCCAGCACGGCGGCTTCGATGCCGGCCCGGGACAGGGGCTCGCCCGAACGGTGCTCGTAGAGGTGGCGCAGCACGCCGTCGAGGGGACGGTCCATGCTCGCGTGGCGGGCCAGCCAGGCGTCGAGGGAGGCGCACACGGTCACCCCGCCGGCGTAGGCGAAGCGCACCTCCTCGGGATTGCTCATCACGGCGGCCGCGGCGTCGGCCACGGAGCGCACGCCTTTCAGGGCGTTGCGGTCGTAGTCCCGTTCGAGGCGGGCGGTGAGCATGCGGCGGGCGTGGTCCGGTGACCAGATGCCGGCCGCGGTCAGCATGCGCGCGGCGTACCAGGTGGTGACACCCTCGGTGAACCAAAGGGTCATGGGGTCGGTCTGGGGGATGGCCTCGCCCAGCCAGCCGTGGAACATCTCGTGGGCGATGACGCTGGCGGCCTGCTCCTCGAGTTCGCCCCAGGTGGTCCCGGGGTCGATCATGACGAGCACGGAGCTGCCCGTGTGGACGCCGTAGGTGTCGAAGCCGTCGGGGGTCGATACCTCGTTGGCGGCCAGCAGCACGGTGATCCGGGGGGAGGGCGACGAGCCGAAGAAACCCAGTTCCGTGCGAGCGATGCGCCGCACCAGATCGAGGGCCTCATCGTCGGCGAACTGCCAGCGCCGGTCCGTCGCGAACTGGATGATGCAATCCCGGGCCCGGGTCGAGGCCGTGCGCAGGTCGCCGCAGATGAGCAGCGAGTTGTTCAGGTCGGACAGGTCCCGGGGATGGTAGAAGTGGTCCGCCGGGTGTGCGAGCGCGGCCTCGACGTGCCGCGGCGCGGCCCCGCCGGTGGGGAGATCGGCCGACAGGTAGGACTGGCCCGTGCTCAAATGGGCCAGGCTCACCGAATCGATCCCGGCTCCGGGTTGCTCGTGGCCCCGGACGAGGGTGGACCAGGGCGCCAGGACCGGCATGTCGTGGGGGTTGCGGATGGCGACGGTGATGTCCTTGATCCGGTGGCCGGCGGGCGCCAGGAAGACCTCGAAGCCCGCCACGCGCACACCTCCGTTGACGAGGGTCGAGATGTAGCGGCGGATGTCCTCCTCGTGATCCCCGGGCCGGGAGAGATCGATGCGGTACTCGAAACCCGCGCGGTCCGTTCCGTCGGAACTCAGCCGCCAGCCGTCGTCGATGCGCTCGATGGCCAGGGATCGACCGGGGCGGTCGTCATCGGTCAGGGCGTAGGCTGTCGGCGTGTTGGCGTCGACACCGTTGCGCCGGTCGCCGAAGACACCGGGCGGGAACACCAGGTCGAGGTGGCGGGGCAGGTCGCCCCCGATGACGAGCTTCAGGGCGAGGGAGCCCTGCGGCGCGTGGGACAGGTCGATCTCGTAGTCCAGCGCCAAGGGGGCCGGCTCGCGGGTCACGGCGAACCAGATGCCGGCGGTCACGACGGCCACCGTGAGCACGATCACGGCCAGGGATATCGCCCAGCTGAGCCGCCGCGGTCCGGCCGGGGCCGGGTTGGGGGCGGCGAAGGGGCGTCCTTCCCGGCGGGCCTTGTACCGTAGCAGTGCGGATTGCGAGGCCTTGGACATGCGGGATCTTTCTCTGCAAGGTTCAAAAATCGCGGTGCTTGCCTGTGGTTCCCGGTGACTCCTTGTGGTTCCCCATCGTTTCCGGGGGAGGGACCCTTATTCCGGTCCATGCAACGCCCATGCCTTTGTGATAGGATGATTTGGACATACTCAATGCGTGCCCGCGACTCGCGCAGGCGCCGTTTTGTTCCGGTCAGGGGAGGCGGATGTGGATCTGGGGATCAAGGGCAAGACGGCGCTGGTGACGGCCTCGTCCCGCGGGTTCGGGTTGGCCACGGCGGTGGCCCTGGCGCGGGAGGGTGCCCGGGTGGCCATGTGCGCGCGGGGGATCGAGGGTCTCGAGATGGCGGCCGACGAGGTCCGGGCCGCGGGCGAGGAGGCCTGGGGCGGCGCCGGTGGCCGGGTGCTGGCCCGGGCGGTCGACGTGGCCGACGACGCGGCCATGGGGAGTTTCATGGACGAGATCCGGGCGTCCCTGGGCCCGATGGACATGCTGCTGGTGAACGCCGGGGGCCCGCCCGCCGGCAAGTTCGCCGATCTCGACGACGCGGCCTGGGAGGCCGCCTACCATCTCACCGTGGCCAGCGCGGTGCGCCTTTGTCGTCGGGTCCTGCCGGACATGACGGAGCGGGGCTGGGGGCGGATCGTCGCCATCACGTCGGTGAGCGTGCACCAGCCCGTGGAGAATCTCATGCTCTCGAGCGCCCTGCGCCCCGCGGTCCAGGCCCTGGTGAAGACCCTGTCCGACGAGGTCGCGTCCCGGGGTGTGACGATCAATGCCGTGGCGCCGGGGTTCCACACCACGAGCGCCGTGGATCGGCTCATCGCCGCCAAGGTGGCCCAGACCGGATGCGCCCCCGAGGACGTGGTGGCCGGCTGGACCGACGCCATTCCGGCCGGACGTCTGGGGCGACCGGAGGAACTGGCGGCCCTCGTGACCTTCCTCATGTCGGAGCCGGCGGGCTACATCACGGGGCAGAGCATCGTCGCCGACGGCGGCTGGGTGCGGGGTATCTTCGGCTGAGCTGCCCCTTGACAGGCAGGACGTGGGTCGTATCTTGTCGTCAAATAGTTTCGAAGATAGCCCGCGCTCCCTGATGAGCGATGGGCGGACTAGGGAAAGGCCCCGGAAACGATGGACGACATGGTCAAACTGCTGCTTTTCGTGGTGGCCTACTTCGTGGTGGTGAACTTCGTGTTCCCACGCTTGGGCCTGAAGCCCGGCTGAGGCCCTGACAGCTGCTCGATCGGGGATCGGGCTGACAGCAAGAAGACACAGGATCCCTCGTCGGACCAATCCTGACCAGGGGTCGGGACGACCGGCAGGCAGCTCCGCGCAAACGCTCGGGGCGGGGAGGTGCGGCGGATGCCGCTTTATGAATTCCAGTGCCGCAAGTGCGGCCACGGCTTCGAGGAACTGCTGAGCATGGCCGAGGTCGACCTGGCCAAGCCCAAGTGCCCGGCCTGCGGGTCGCGGCGGGTGGAGAAGGGTTTCTCGTCCTTCGCCACGGGAGCAGCGTCGACCGGCGGCGGGAGCTGCGGCGGCAGCGGCGGGTTCACCTGAGGCTAGAACAATGCTGCGGCCGGGTGCCGCACAGGATACGGAGCGAAACGCCGCGGTCTCAGGACCGCGGCGTTTTCCGTTCCATGCGCGAGCGCGCCCTGCGGAAGGGTCGCCCCAGACGGTCCCTGGCCGAGTCCCCCAACCCGTGGCCGAAGAGGAGAACGAGCCAGGCCAGGAGCATCCCCGCAGCCACGTCGACCACGTAGTGGTAGCGGTTGTACACCGTGGACATGCAGAGCAGGACGAAGATGAGGGTCATCCACCAGCGGTGCCGGGGGAACCAGCGCCATGTGTACCACCAGGGGATGAACGACGCGGCCACGTGGCTCGACGGGAAAGCGGCCCCCAGCAGGGCGCCGTTCTCGTGGATGTGGCGCATGATGCGCGTGAAGACCCAGCCATCCACCTCGACGTAGCCCGCCCGGAAGTACTTGGGGCCCCAGGCCGGGAAGATCGAATACAGGGTGTAGCAGATGAGCATGGTGATGCCCAGGTCGCGCACGAAGTCGCGCACGGTGTCCCAGCGCTTTTCGACGGCCACGCCCTTGGCCAGGAAGACCAGGGCGAGGAAGGACAGCGAGAGGAAGTAGTAGCTGAAGTAGGCGAACTCCATGAGTTCGTGGAACCACGGCCAGGGCCAGACCCGGGACCACTCCAGGCTGGGTTGGAACCCGAAGATCTGCTGCTCCAGGGCGATGAGGCCCGGGTCGAGGCTGTCCTCGAAGGCGAAGAAGATGAGCCCCAGGTGCTCGAGCTCGGCGTAGAAGACGGGGAACAGCAGCGGCAGGTAGATCTCGCCGAGGAGACGTGGCACGAAATGGCGGCTGCCCCGCAGGAGCGGCGGCAGGAACCAGACGGCCAGGCCGATCCCGATGTGCACGGCGGCCAACCGCCATGGCGACGGGAAGACCCCCGGATTGAGGGCGGCGTAGAGGGTCGTGACGGCGAGGTACACCACGGTCAGGCGATCGATGTTCATGCGCCGCAGGGCGAGTTCGGCCAGGCGCCGTCGCAGGGTCACAACCAGCCCTCCTTGCGGCAGAAGGCCATGGTCTCGGCCAGACCCCGGGCGGCCCGGCGGGTTGCCGTGAAGCCGGTGGTTTCGGTGAGGCGGCGCCCGTCGCACACCCAGCCCGGGGCTTCGAGGTCGCGGATGCGGTCCGGGTTGAGCACCGGCGAACGGCGGGGACCGGCGAGGCCCGTCAGGCGCGCCGCCAGCTTCAGGGGCCAGAGCGGTATGGGCAGGAGGCGGACCCGGCGGCCGGCGGCACGGCCCAGGGCCGCGG
>JAUUZX010000268.1 GCA_030592025.1 bacterium
CGGGTGATGTCGGTCAGCCGCGACCAGCACGCCTACGCGGAGCAGGTCGCCGCCGATCTCCGTTCCCGGGGGTTGCGGGTGGAGGCCGACACCCGGGACGAGAAGATCGGTTTCAAGATCAGGGAAGGGGAGGTCATGCGTGTGCCCTGGATGCTCGTCGTCGGCGGGCGGGAGGCCGCGCAGAACGAAGTGTCCCTGCGGGTGCGCCACGAAGGGGACAAGGGCACCAGGACCGTGGACCAGGTGGCGCAGGATCTCCTTGACGCCGTGAGCAAAAAAGCCTAATTTTGGCGGTACTTCGTCCCGTCGGTAGGGAAACCGGCGGGGCGTGATCAAGCAGGGGTCCGCCCCCTCACCGTAGCTGACCGTGCCGGTCTCATGACCGGAAGACGGACGGAGCGGTTGCCTTTCCCAAGGGCGGACCATTGTGTCCGCTTTTTTTGTGCCCGCTTGTTTACCCCGGAGGGGCGCCCCTTCGGAATCGCGGACCGGGCAGGAATTCCATCAGGAGGTGGGGATTATCAAGAGCGCCAACAGGATCACCCGGGTCAATCGCATGATTCGGATTCCCCGTGTGCTCGTAGTGGACGAGGATGGGACGCAACTCGGCGTGCTCGAGACGCAGGAGGCCCTGACCCTTGCTGAAGACAAGGGTCTGGATCTCGTCGAGGTGGCGCCCATGGCACGGCCGCCCGTTTGCCGCATCATGGACTACGGCAAGTACAAGTACGAGCAGGCCAAGAAGGCCAAGAAGGCTCGGCAGGCTGCCCACACGGTGAAGGTCAAGACGATCCAGTTCCGGCCCAAGACGGACGACCACGATTATGACTTCAAGAAGAAGCACGTGGTGAGTTTTCTCGAGGCCGGCAACAAGGTGAAGATCGTGATGCGGTTCCGGGGCCGCGAGATCTCCCACCTCGACCTGGCCCTGGAGTTCCTGAACAACCTGGTCGAGGAGGTCGCCGAGTACGGTACCCCCGAATCCAGACCCCAGCGTGAGGGTCGCCAAATCAGCTTCATCATGGCGCCGAAGAAGAAGGCGATCTGAGACCCTTGGGTGCGAAAATGCGGACGCCGCGGAGGGTGTCCGCTCGAACAGCCAGAAGAGAGGCCTTTCATGGGTAACGCAAAAATGAAGACCAACCGCGCCGCCGCCAAGCGCTTCAAGCTCACCGGCAGCGGACGTGTGAAACGAAACAAGGCCTACCACGGCCACCTGTTCACGGCGAAGAGCCCCAAGCGGCTGCGCAATCTGCGGAAGTCGAGTCTCCTCGCCCCGTGCGACGAGTCCCGCGCCAAGAAGATGCTCGCCGGCGGCAAGTAAACCTGTGACGGGTTCGGCGCCTGACGCGACCGGATCCGATTGCACGAGATCGAGGAGGCACCAACATGCCCAGGGCAACAAATAATCCGGCGGCCAAGGCGCGCCGGAAGAAGTACCTGAAGCGGGCGAAAGGTTTCGTCGGCGGCAAGGGTAACCAGTACGTCGCCGCGCGGGAGACCGTCGAGCGCGCGCTGGCCTACGCGTATCGGGACCGCCGCAACAAGAAGCGTGATTTCCGCCGCCTGTGGATCACACGCATCAACGCCGCGGCACGTCTGAACGGGTTGAGCTACAGCCACTTCATCAACGGGCTGAAGAGGGCGGAGATCGAGATCGACCGCAAGATGCTGGCCGACCTGGCCGTGCAGGACGCGGGCGCCTTCTCCAAGCTCGCCGAGGCTGCCAAGGCCGCCCTCTAGAACACCCTGGCCGGGGCGGCCGCCCCGGCCCGCTGCCCGCCGGACGCGTCCGGCAGAGGGGACCCGACATGAAGGACACCATCGAGGGGTTGCGGTCCTCGGGGCTCGCTCGGATCGATGCCGCACCGGACGCCGCCGCCCTCGACGAGGTGCGGGTCGTCCTGCTGGGGCGCAAGGGTGAGTTGACGGGGTTGCTGCGGGGGCTCAAGGATGTGGACGCCTCCGAGCGTCCCGCGGCCGGCGCCGCCCTCAACCGCCTGAAGAACGAGCTCGACACCCGGCTCACGGAGCGCCAGGCCGGGTTCGTCCAGACGGCGCCGACCGAAGGCCCCGGCTGGGACCTCACGCTGCCCGGCGTTCTCCCGGCTGGGGAGGGGACGAACCACCCCCTGTTGACCGTCCTCGAATCCATCTGCGACATCTTCTACGGCATGGGCTTCCAGCGGGGGGAGGGTCCCGAGGTGGAGTTGGACCACTACAACTTCACGGCCCTGAACTTCCCCGACGACCATCCGGCACGGGACATCCAGGACACGTTCTTCATTGACGAAAAACGGTTGCTGCGCACCCAGACCTCGCCGGTGCAGGTGCGGACCATGGAGCGCATCAAGCCGCCGCTGGCCCACATCTTCCCGGGCCGGGTCTACCGCAACGAGAACGCGGACGCGTCCCATTCCTCGGAGTTCTACCAGATCGAGGGCCTCGTGGTGGACAAGGCCGTCAGCCTGGCCGACCTGAAGGACACCGTTGACACCTTCGTGCGCAACTTCTTCGGCGCCGACGAGCCCACCCGCTTCCGCCCGCACTACTTCCCCTTCACCGAGCCCTCGGTGGAGGTGGACATGCAATGCGTCGTCTGCCGTGGACAGGGATGCGGCGTGTGCGGCCAGACGGGTTGGCTGGAGATCATGGGGGCGGGCATGGTCCACCCCAACGTTTTCAAGGCGGTGGGCTACGAGGATGACGCCTACACGGGCTTCGCTTTCGGCATGGGCATCGACCGCATCGCCATGCTCAAGTACGGCATCGGGGACATTCGTCTCCTGTACGAGAACGACCTGCGCTTCCTGCAGCAATTCCGAGGTGTGCTTTGAAGATCAGTCTGAACTGGCTCGCCGAGTACGTAACCTGGGATGACGAGCCGGCGGAGTTGGCGGCGAAGCTCACGGCGGCCGGCCTCAACGTCGAGGGCGTGGAGGAGTACCGCGTCGGTTTCCCCGGCGTGGTGGTGGCGCGGGTGCTCTCCCGCGAGAAGCATCCCGACGCAGACCGCCTCAGCCTGTGCCAGGTCGACGACGGCTCCGACGCGCCGGTGCAGGTGGTCTGCGGCGCGCCCAACGTGTGCGAAGGGCTCACCGTCCTTCTCGCGCGGGTCGGGGCCGTGCTGCCCGGGGATTTCAAGATCAAGAAATCGAAGATCCGGGGTGTCCAGAGCCGCGGCATGATCTGCTCGGCCACGGAGTTGGACCTCGGGCTCGACGGCGACGGCATCATGGAACTGGAGACCGATCTGGCGCCCGGCACGCCGGCGGACGAGATCTACGGCCACACCGACACGGTGCTCGACATCGAGGTCACGCCCAACCGGCCGGACTGGTTGAGCCACGTGGGGGTGGCCCGGGAAGTGGCGGCCATCTACGGCGGCAAGGTCGCCATGCCTCCGGTGTGGACCAGCCAGCAGAGCGGCGAGTCCCTGGGCATGAGGGTGCGCATCGAGGACTACGCCGCGTGCCCGCGGTACACGGCCTTCGGTGCCAAGGGCGTGCGCATCGGTCCTTCGCCCGACTGGATGCAGCACCGCTTGCGGGCCGTCGGCAGCAGGCCCATCAACAATGCCGTCGATATCACGAACTACGTCATGCTTGAGCTGGGCCAGCCCATGCACGCATTCGACCGCTCCAAGCTGTCCGGGGACACCATCACGGTCAAGCAGGCCGAGGGTGGCGAGACGGTGACGACCCTTGATGGCCAGAAGCGCACGGTCGAGGCGGGCACGTTGCTCGTGTGCGACGAGCGCGGCGCCGTGGCCCTCGGTGGGGTCATGGGGCTGGCCAACAGCGAGGTGGGCGAGGGCACGGGGGAGATTCTTCTGGAGAGCGCGTTCTTCGATCCCTCCCTGGTGCGCAAGGCCAGCCGGCGCATGGGCCTGATCAGCGAGAGCAGCTACCGCTTCGAACGCGGCGCCGACTGGGGCATGGTCGAACGCGCCGCCCATCGGGCCCTGCACCTGTTCCAGGAGTTGACGGGCGCCCACATCGTCACCGACTGGGCGGATCGCTACGATCCGGACCGGCGAGCGCCGGAATCGGTGCCCCTCAGGATGTGGCAGGTGAATCGCGTGCTGGGCACCGAGATCACCACCGACGATGCGGCCCAGATGCTCCAGTCCCTGGGGCTGAAGGTCCAGCCC
>JAUUZX010000122.1 GCA_030592025.1 bacterium
GGGCCATGGATTCGCCGAAGAAGGGGGTGGCAGGCGTCACGAAGGTGTCCGTCGCTGGGGTTGGGGGTCGAGGTCGCCGGGTCCCCAATATCATGCGCGGTGGCAGCGGGCGCCAGGCTCCACGTCAATGGGCTCCGACGTTGCCGCCGGAGCCCGTGATGTCGCCGTGGTTATGGTCGTGGCTCAGCTACGTTCCCAGTGGCCGATCACCCAGCGGCTCGTGCGCGGGCCGGTGCGGACCCAATGGCCGGCCACCCAAAAGCGGTCGACGCGGTGCTGCCTGCAGGAGCAACGGACGGTGGCGCCGCGGCGCACGTTCTTCAGCAGGACGGCGTGACGGCCGCGGTGGTTCCTGCGGTAGCTCTTGCGGTGGGCCTTGTGCACCTTGACGTACTTGTTGCACGCGGGCTGGCCGATGACGAGGCTCTTGGCGTAGGGGGTCGACACGATCTTCACGGGTCCGATTTGGGCGCGCAGGATGAGGGCGGCGTCTGCCCGCCGGGGAAGCGCGAGGGCCATGCCGACCAGGAGAATCACCGTCAAGAAGATGACGCGGAGAGTGCGGCTGGGCATGAGTTCGTTGCGTTTCATGGCATGTCCTTTCATCGTGTCGGTCGTCGTTCGTTCGTTCCGTTGCCCCAGGATTGCAAGGTTCGTGACCGTCGCTGGAATATTTTACAACTAGTTGCACGGCAATGGATAACGACGTGTCACGGGGGTGGACCTGCAGGTACAGGGCGCTGGATCGTCCTCTGGAGGCGACGTTTGCCCCTCCCGGGGCTACATGCATCGAGCATGGTCGCCCCGCCATGGACGGGGCTTCCACGGAAAAGACTGCTGGTACAACGCCGCCCGGTTCGTTAGTTTTTTGGAGCCTGATCTCGCGATCAGGTGGTGATTTCCCCGACGGTCGGGGAATGGGGCCCGGTGGTGAGCCGGGTTCGTTCGAAGCGCAGGCGACCTCCCGTATTAGCCCGGGATCGTGAGCGCTTGCTTTGGCCGGCCAAGGCCGGCAATGGAGTGTTGGAAAGATGAAGAAACTGTACGTGGGCAACCTGCCCTTCACCGCGACCGACGATGAGATCAACGAGCTGTTCGGCCAGCATGGCACGGTGCACTCGGTGGCCCTGATCAACGATCGCGAGACCGGTCGTCCCCGCGGCTTCGGCTTCGTGGAAATGGATGATGACGCTGCGATGGCGGCCCAGCAGGCCCTGGACGGCGCCGAGATGGGCGGCCGTACGCTGCGCGTCAACGAGGCCCAGGATCGTCGCAGTGGCGGCGGTGGCGGCGGCGGTGGCGGCGGTGGTGGCGGCGGTGGCGGCGGTCGCTGGTAGCGACAACCCACGACCCACGACAAGAAGAAGAGCGACCCTGCGACCCTGCGGCCCTCGGGCCGCAGGGTCGTTGCTTTCAGGCCGGGCATCCGGTCAGAAGTTGCGTTTGGCCTCGTTGATCTCGTCGTTCCAGATGGGCGGCAGCTTGCCCGCGCCTTCCTTTTCCCGCATGCGGTATTCCCACAGCTTCAGGTAGAGCGCCTGGGAGACCATGGCGTCCAGGGCGGCCAGGGCCAGGCCGTGGTAGCCGTCTTTCCACCCCTTCTTCACCACCAGCATGCGCCAGAAGTGGGAGACGGGGCTGAAGACGATCTTCGTCCAGGGCGCCTGGGCGTCCGGGTGGGACTTGAGCTTGTTGGCCACCTGCAACGACGTGTAGTTGTTCAACCGCTGCAGGTACGAGTAGATGGTCTCGTAGGTGTAGTGGTAGAGTTCCTCTTCCAGTTGGGCCGTCGCTCCCTGGACGACGAAGGCGCCGTGCACTTCCTGGTGCTCGTAGTCCATGGAGGCGCGCCGGAAGAAACGGAGCTTGTACTCGGGGTACCAGCCACCGTGGTCGATCCACTTGCCGAAGGCGGACACGCGGCGCAGCACCGTGTAGCCCACGGGGGCGTCGGCGGCCGGCGAGGGGTTGCGGACGATCTCCTGGATCCGCTGGGCCAGTTCCGGCGAGCACTCCTCGTCCCCGTCGATCACGAGAATCCAGTCGCCCTCGCAATACCCCGACGCCCGCTCGACCTGGCGGCTGTAGCCGGGGTACTTGTGCTGGTAGACCTTGTCCGTGTACTTGCGGGCGAGTTCCACCGAGCGGTCGCCGCTGAAGGAATCGATCACCACGATCTCGTCGGCCCAGGCGACGCTGGCGAGGCACCGGTCGATCTCCTTCTCCACATTCTGACAAACGAGAATCGCCGAGACCTTTTCCATGGGACCACCTGGTGGGAGGGGACGGGCGCCGCCGGCGCCGGGACGATATGTGAGCGGGAACCTAACACAGCCCACAGCGTTGCCGCAATCCCGGCGGCATCACCCGGGGCTTGTGTCCGCGGCCCTTTGGGGGGTATGCTGCAGGACCTGTCAGTCATTCTCACCTCCACGCGGGAGATCCGACATGCGCCGTATCCTGATCTTGTTCGCGACCGTCCTGGTCCTGGGCCTGGCGACGTCGTCGGCAATGGCCATCACCGAATCCGATACGGGGACCGAGTACCCCGACCTCATCACCCTCGATTGCGCGGGCGAGAGCCTGACCCTTGCGGCGACCGGCGTGGGCCTGCGCGAGAAGACCTTCCTCAAGGTCGACGTCTACACGATCGTGTCCTACGTGAAGGAAGGCGTCGATCTGGGCGATGACTCCACGGCCCTGGTCACCCTCGACGTGCCGAAGCAGCTGCGCATGGATCTGCGGCGGGGCTTCAGCAAGGAGAAGCTGATCAACTCCTTCTCCGAAGTCATCGAGAAGAACTACGACGACACCTCGGCCTTCGCCGCGGACCTCGATATCTTCTTCGCCTACTTCGAGCGCGATGCGGAGGAGGACGACATCCTCGTCTTCGACTATTGCCCCGGTACCGGGCTGACGACCACGCTGAACGGCGAGGTCAAGGGCGTCATCGCCAACCCGAGCATGGCCGAGGCCCTGTGGACCGTGTGGTTCGGCAAGGATCCGGCCAACAAGGGCCTGCGCAAGGACATGCTGTCGGCAGGGGGCGAGTAGACGGGATATCCGGAACGGAAACGAAGGCGGGAGACCTGTCAGGTCTCCCGCATTTCTCTATAATCCTGAAGAGCCGTCGACTCTAACGGTAGGTGCTCTTGAGCGAACCCCAGCCCGTCTCGTCGTTGGGCACGACGGCGCATTCGAACTGATCCGTGAAGAACACGCGATCGGGATAGGGGCTCTCCGGGTAGTGGAGAACCATCTCGGCGTTGATGTCCATCAACCCGAACAGCGGAATGATCTCGTCGGTGACGTCGTTCCAGAAGGCCGAGAAGTGGTAGGCCTGGAGGGCGCCGTCATCCCGCACCAGGACTTCGCTCATCTCGTAGCGGAAGAGCTCTTCGCCCAAGTCGTTGGTGATGGTCACGATCAAGTCGAAATTGACGGTGTACAGATCCGGGCGGAACTGCACGCTGAAATCCGTTTCATAGCTGATGCAATCGGCGGTCAGGCTCGGGTCGACGAAGTTGGTCGCCGAGGCTACAGCCGGCAAAATCAGAATCCCCAAAACCAAAAACAAGACGCGTCGCATGATCCCTCCTCGGATGGCACCCCGATAGGGCACCCAATACCCAAAAAGACAAGCCTCTTAGGCCAAGATCTTACCATGTATAGCACCTAATTACAAGAATAAACACCAATTAGGGATTACACACATAAAAGATCTCATTTTCGCGGGTGAATGCTCCTTAACGATAGGGAGACCGTCTCTCCTTCTCAACTTTATTCTCCTTCGAGACGTGTTGAACCGGCCCGCGAATGGCCTCCTTTGATGAACGGCGAAGCCTATGCACGAACCTTGCCGAAATTGAGAATCGAAAGAAAACTACCCGCGACGGGCGGGAAGACGCCGCACATTGTTCATTTGCATCCGCCCCCAGTGACGCTATTCTGGGCACCATCACCCCAGCACCGGGAGAATCATGCGCAACGTCGCCGTCAGTATTCTGGAAGCCGCCGCCGATCATGGCCAGGCCGTGGCCACCCGCCATCGCCGCGACGAGGTGGTCACCGCGATCACCTACGCCGACTTCGCCGCCCGCATCGAGCGTGTGGCTGCGGGCATGGTCAACCTGGGCGTGAAGCCCGGTGACCGCGTGGGCATCTTCGCCCCCAACCTGCCCGAATGGTTCGTCGCGGACCTGGCCGTCATGTCGGTGCAGGGCGTCGTCGTGCCGATCTACGCCACCAACACGGCGGAGCAGGCGCGGATCATCGCGGCGGATGCGGGTCTCAAGATCCTGTGCGTCGGCACGGAGACCGAACTCGAGGTGGCCCTCGCCTTCGCTGACGGGGTGCCGGAGTTGGAGCGGATCGTCACCCTCGCGCCGAACACCGTGGCCACCGACAGCCGCGTCCTGGCCCTGGTGGATGTGGAGGCGGACCCCGGCGGGGAATCGGTCGCCGAGGAGATCGCCCTGCGCCGTCGTCGCGCCGTCGGCGGGGACCTGGCGACGATCATCTACACGTCCGGCACGACCGGCGAGCCCAAGGGCGTCATGCTGCGCCACGCCAACCTGGTGAACCAGTACTCGACCATCGACAGCCGTTTCAACGTGGGGTCCACCGACCGGTCCCTGTGCTTCCTGCCCCTGAGTCACGTCTACGAGCGGACGTGGTCCTACTATGTCTTCCTCAAGGGCGCCAACAACACGATCCTGTCGAACCCGCGGGATGTGGTGGCGGCCCTGGCCGACTCCCGGCCCACGGTCATGGTGTCGGCGCCCCGGTTGTACGAGAAGGTGCACGCGGCGATCCTGGCCAAGGTCGAGACGGCCCCGCCGCTGCGCCGCCGGATCTTCCACTGGGCCCTCGACGTGGGTGATCGGTACTGGCGCGCCCACCACGAGGGCGGCGTGACCGGCCCGCTCGACAAGCTGAAGTATTTCGTGGCCGATCGGCTCGTCCTGGGCAAGCTGCGCGCGGTCATGGGCGGGCCGAAGAATTTCCTCTCCTCGGGCGGCGCCCCGTTGGCCAAGGAGGTGGAGGAGTTCTTCCTCAAGATGGGCCTGCTCGTCTGCCAGGGTTACGGCCTGACCGAGACCGCGCCCATGCTCACCTGCAACTCGCCCGGGGCCTTCCGTTTCGGCACCGTGGGCCAGCCCATCGACGACGTCGAGGTGCGCATCGCGGCCGACGGCGAGATCGAGGTGCGGGGGCCCAACGTCACCGAGGGCTACTTCGGACGACCCGAGGCGACGAAAGAGGCCTTCCGTGACGGCTGGTTCCGCACCGGGGACATCGGGCATCTGGAGGACGACGGCTACCTCGTCATCACGGACCGCAAGAAGGACCTCATCGTCACCGCCGGCGGCAAGAACATCGCGCCCCAGCGCATCGAGTCCATCGTCGGCAAGGACTACTTCATCGACCAGCTGGCCGTGGTCGGCGACCGCCAGAAGGTCATCGGCGCCATCGTCGTGCCGTCCTTCGAGGTCCTCAAGGAGTTCGCGGCGGAGCGGCGTCTGAAGTTCCAGACCGACGACGATCTCATCAAGCTGCCCGAGGTCGTCGAGCTCTACCGCGACCGGATCCGCGCCCAGTGCGCCCAGCTCGCGCCGTTCGAAAAGATCCACAGGTTCACCCTGGTGGCCTGGCAGTTCTCCATGCAGGCCGGAGAGATCACGCCAACCTTGAAGGTGCGACGGCGCGTCATCGTGGAGAAGTACCGGGAGATCATCGAGCGGATGTTCAATCCGGAGCCGAAAGAGTCGGACTAGGCCGTGTTCCGGCGGCGGTGGCAGGCGAGGACCTGCTCCAGGAATGTTGCCAGCGACTTCGCGTCCTGCAGA
>JAUUZX010000104.1 GCA_030592025.1 bacterium
CCATTGGACGACCGGGCATTCAAGAGCCGAAAATATATACGGGCGCTCGCGCAGGTGCAAGTTCTCGTGCGAGAAATCCGGTAACCCCATCAGGAGTCAGTCTGGGGCCACTACCGCGTCCGGCCCAGGACGGTACCGCCGCAGCTCCCGGTGCAGGAGCCCGTGGAGCGCCTCGGGCGACTCCAGATCCATGGCCCCTATGTCCCACGAGGACGGAACCAGGATGAAGGGCTCGGTCTGGGCGCCACCCACCCCTCCGTGGCTGCTGATCTGCTCCTCGAACACGACGATGCGCCGCCGCGCCGGCAGCCAAGCGCCGTTCAGGACGAGGTCGCCGCTGTCCGGGTAGCTCAGCAGTTGGGCCAGTTCGCCGGCCCAGCGGTCGCGCTGGTCGCAGCAATCGAGAGGATCGCGGGCGCCGGTCAATTCGCCGGTGATCAGGTTGCGCAGACCACCGTGGCCCAAAACCACCGCGTCGCCGAACTCCCGCGCCGCCATGACCATGCCCACACCGGGGTGGCTCGCCAGGCTCTCCACCAAACCCGGGTACCGGAGCCGTATCTCCTCCAGGTGCAGCGGGCGGTCGAACCCGGTGAAGTACACGTGGGCCAGGCTGCCGGACACGCAGACGACCACCTCCGCCCCCGGGTCCACCGCCCCGTCCGTCGCCCCGGAACGGGTGATGGCCGACAGGGTGCGCCGCCCCCGCTCCGCCGCCCAGCCCAGGCCGCCGGGGGCCGTCTCGAGCATCTCGTCCAGGAGGCGGGCGGTGTAGCTGAAGTCGGGGTTGAAGGTCACCTCGGGCCCCGGCTTGCGTCCCTGGGCGTCGCCCACGAGCCGCGCCACGGCCTCGTCGATGGTCTCGTCGTGGAGCAGGCGGAAGGGGATGCTCGGCGTCTGGCCGTGGTCCGACAGCAGGACGATGTCGTACCGCACCGGGGACTGGCGGCGGGCCCGGCGTCGCAACTTGCGCAGGCGGCGATCGAAGGCCGCGAGGGTGAGCTGGGACTCGTAGCTGTCGGGGTCGGCGTGGTGGGCCACGTCGTCGTAACCCACGAAGTTGCTGTAGATGACCGGGACGCCCCGCACCATGTCCTGCTTGAGCCAGAAGAAGCTCAGATCCCGCAGGAAAGCGTTGGCCACGGCCCGCTGGGCCAGGCGCTTGAGGCTGAACCCCAGCTGCGGCCGCTGCCGGTCGAAGCGGCCCACCCAGGTCAGCACGAAGCCCGACACGAAGTCCCAGACGGCGTCGAGTACGGCCTTGGTGTAGGCCGTGGGGCTGAGGAAGAAGAGGTTGAAGTCTGCCCGCTCACCTTCCCGCCGGGCGCTGGCCCCCTCGCCCAGGGCCGAGACGGTCATGAGGCGCTTGGCCGCACCCCCGCTCATGAAGGTGTTGATGCACGACCCGCCCTCCAGCAACGGCCGGCCCCCGCGCCCGGCGACCATGGCCTCGAGGGACCGCAGGTCGTCGGGGTGGCTCACAACGCGGATGCGCTGGGTGGCGCGATCGAACCAGCGGTAGCCGGCGACGTTCTCCCGGTCGCCGTAGAACAGCCCCGCCTGCACCGCCGGCGTGTTGGACGGCACGCCGCAATGCCAGGACAACAAGCGGTGGGAACCCTTGGCGAGCATGGCCGAGATCGTCGGCATGCGACCGCGCTGCAGCACCCGACGCAGGCTGCTCAGGGAGAGCCCGTCCACCTGCAGGATCAGGAGGCCCCGCAGGGGCTTGCGCTCGGTCCGCGGACCGAAGAAACGCCCCAGGCGGTAGATCACGGATTGGAAGAAAGGGTAGGCCTCGTCCAGCCCCATGGCGCCCACGACGCCGCTGGAGATGACGACCATGATGAGGCTGCCCAGGAACGCGTCGCCGTAGTGGCCCACGTGGAACGCCGGCTCGGTCTGGGAGGCCACCCAGAGGATGAAGCCGTTGAACAGCAGCGTCGGCAGACCAAGAGTGAATCCGTTCAGGGGCAGGGTCAGGAACAGGAGCAGCGGCCGCAGGAGGATCAGCAGGAGGGCGAACACGATGGGCAGCCGCAGCATGGCGGCCCACCAGCGCGGCACGGACGTGTCCAGCTGGAAGCCCGGCAACACGCTCGTGGCCAGCAGCAGGGCCAGCACCGCCACGACCCAGACCAGGACGTAGCGTCCGAGGATGCTCAGCAGTGTCTTCGCGGCGCCCCCCTTTCGTCCGCCGCCGGACCGGATCCTGTTGGGTCAGGCACTCAGCCTGCCGCAGCCTCCAGGCGATGCACCGTGCGCGGTGCGCCCAGGAGTTCCATGACGTCGAAGATGCCCGCGCTGCGCGACTGCCCCGTCAGCGCCACCCGGGCCGGGTGGATCAGGGCGCCGGCCTTCACGTCGAGTTCTTCAGCCAGTTCACGCACCACGCCTTCGAAGGCCTCCGCCTCCTGGGGCTGCTCCAGGTCGAGAGCCTCAGCCAGGGCCGCGGCCAGGCGCTTCAAGTGGGCGCGCCCCTCGTCGGTGGTCACGTGTTCGGTGCGGGCTTCCTCGTCGACGTCGTACGCATCCGTGAAGAAGAAGCCGATCTGCTCCGGCAGGGTGACCAGGCTGCTGAAACGGTTGCCGAGGGTGGCCAGGACCCGCGCCAGGTAACCCGATGTGTCATCGGCGCCGGCCACCTGCCATGCCATGTCCAGCTCCCAACCCCGGGACGTCACCATGGGCAGGGCCAGGCCGAGCCTCTCCTCGGGGGTGAGCCGCTTGATGTGGGTGCTGTTGATGTGGGCGAGCTTGTCGTAATCGAAGGCCGCCGGGCTGCTGTTGACCTTCTTGAGGCTGAACTTCTTGACGATGGCGTCGGTGCGCATGACCTCGTCGGCGCTGCCGCCGGGGGACCATCCCAGCAGGGCCAGGTAGTTCACCATGGCCTCGGGCAGGATGCCCTGGTCCGCAAACTCGGCGACGGCCGTGGCCCCGTGACGCTTGCTGAGCCGCTTCTTGTCCGGGCCCAGGATCATGGGCATGTGGCCGAACTTCGGCGGCTTCCAGCCGAGGGCCTCGTAGATCAGGATCTGGAACGGCGTGTTGCTCACGTGGTCGTCGCCCCGCAGCACGTGGGTGATGCCCATGAGGTGGTCATCGACGACGCAGGCGAACTGGTAGGTGGGGAATCCGTCGGCCTTGACGACGACCCGGTCCACCAGGACGTCGTTCTGGAACTCCCGCTTGTCGACGATGAGGTCGTACCAAAAAGTTGAGCCCTCGTCGGGGGTGCGCAGACGCCAGGCCGAGGGCTTGCCCGCCGACTCGTGCTCGGCGATGACCGCCGCGTCCAGGTGGCGGCAGTGGCCGTCGTAGCCCTCCCAGTTGCCGCCGGCGTCGCCCACCGCTTTTTCGCGGACTTCCAGATCCTCGGCGGAGCAGAAGCAGCGGTAGACCCGGTCCTCGGTGGCCAGCTTGATCAGGTGCGCGCGGTAGATGTCCAACCGCTCGGACTGGAGGTACGGTCCGTGGTCGCCGCCCATCTCGGGGCCCTCGTCCCAGTCCAGGCCCAGCCAGCGCATGCCATCGAGGATCGCCTCGTAGCTCTCGGCGGTGCTGCGTTCCTGATCCGTGTCCTCGATGCGCAGGATGAACGCGCCGCCCCGGTTCCTGGCGTACAGCCAGTTGAAGAGCGCGGTGCGGGCGCCGCCCACGTGGAGGAAGCCGGTGGGGCTGGGCGCAAAACGAATGCGGGGCGCCTCGGGTGCGTTCATGAAGGGCCTGGCCTTTCTCCTGCGGGTCCGCGCGGCGGCGCGGTGCTCAAGATTCTAGGTTCAAGGTTCGAGGTGGGGACGACGCGGCTCGATCGCCTTGCCGATGGGCTCCCCAAGTTGGACGGGATCGAGCAGGTTGGCAAGCCCCGCCAGGTCCTGCCCCCACACGTACCGGGACGCGACGTCCGGATCCTCGCCGTCCCGCACCAGGTGCAGGAACTCGCGCAGGGCCTCGAGGCCGCCCTGGTTCTCCACCAGTTCCCAGGCCGCCAGGAATGTGCTGTAGCTGGCCCGTCGGAAAAGCTGCCGGTCCTCGTAGCGGTCGGGCAGGACCCCGCGGGCGAGCACGCTGTCCGCTTCCATGGGCGTCATGAGCACCGGGCCCGCGGATCGGAACTCGGCCATGTAGTTGGCGAGGTGCACCCCGTCCTCGGCCAGGTACTCCACCAGACCGTGGCTCAGCCAGAGGGGCAACGCCGTGGGCAGGGCCCGGTCCAGCAGCCATTCCGACACGAGCATGTAGGCGGCGTGCCCGTCGAGGGTGCGCGCCATGAGGGTGCCGATGGGCTGGAGCACGGCCCGGTTGCCGTCGCGCTGGTAGAAGCGCCAGATGTCCTGCCCCGTGCGGGTCCGGTAGTCGGCCACGTTGTTGGTGTTGACCATGACCAGGGTGTCGGTGACGGCCAGGTCCAGCAGCGCCCCCACCTGACGGTGGGCCATGTCGACAATCCCCAGGAAGGGCAGCATGTCGCAGGGGCCGTAGCCGGGGTCGTGGTGCAGCATCAGTTGGCCGAGGGACTTGGTGTCGTCGGTGATGACCACGTCGACGGAATCCCGCAGGACACGGCGGTGGCAGTAGGCGCCGGGCCCGTAGAGCTTGCCGTCGGCGTCCTCAAGCGGCTTCCAGTCCGACCAGGTCCAGGCGTGCATGTGGTCCGGATAGCCGGCCAGTTCGAGGGCGGCCGAGGTGCAGCGGGGGAAGACCGTGTCCGGCGTCAGGGGCGGCAGCTCAGCAGGGTGGAACTGGGCCCAGGCCGGACCGGCCAACACCAGAAGGCAGCAGGCCGCCAGCAGCGCGCGGCGGGGATCGGGGGTCGTCACGGGATCACATCTCCTTGGCGCGGACGTACCACCTCTGCGCCTGCTTCTTCTTGCCCAGTTTGTCGTAGACGAGACCGATGTTGTTGAACACGGCCTCGGTCTCCTTCACCGACGCGGCGTGGTCGTAGGCCTCGAGGGCCTCGTCCCACAGGCCGAGGTAGTAGTAGGACAGGCCCTGGCTGTAGTACACCCGGTAGGAGTCGGGCTCCAGCTCGGCCATGGCGTCGAAGGACGCCACCGCCTCCTCGTAGCGCTTGGCGGCCATGAAGCTCAGGGACAGGTTGTAGCGGGCCTCGATCATGGTCGGGTCCAGCTCGAGAGC
This sequence comes from bacterium, assembly GCA_030592025.1. The sequence continues at coordinate 5,146 of JAUUZX010000104.1, forward strand.
CTGTTCGTAGGCCGCGATGGCCTTGTCCGACTGGCTGCTCCTCTGGGCGCAGATCCCCAGGTTGTAGGCCAGCTTGGCCTCGGGCTGCAGCTCGAGGGCCTTGTTGTAGGGCTCGATGGCCGCGCCATACTGCTTGGTGACCCGCAGGCACTGGGCCAGGGCGGTCCAGGCCGGGACCATGTCCGGCCGTTCCTTGACGACCTTGCGCAGGGACGCGATGGCCGCGTGGTACTTCTTCTCGCGGATCTGGCTCACCGCGTAGTTGTAGACGACCTCGGGCTTGGTGTCGGCGTTGGTGATGCCGGCCCGCAGGAACTCGCCGGCCTCCTGGTCCCGCCCCAGGCGCATGAGCAGGTTGCCGATGGCCAGGCGCAGGTCCGGGAACTCGGGGTCGATGGTGTAGGCCATCTGGTAGGCCGAGACCGCGTCGTCGAGACGGTCCGTCTTCTCGTGGACCTTGGCCGTGGCGATCCACGTGCCGGCCTTGTCCGGGTGCTCGTCCCGGGCCAGGCGCGCCGCGACCCGGGCCTTCATGGACTCGCCGCCCAGGAGGTAGACATCCACTAGGCGCGGCAGCAGGTCGTCCCGTTCGGGAGCCATGTCGTAGGCGGACTCGTACAGGGCGGCCGCCTCCGCGTGGAGACCCGAACTCTCCATGAGCTTGCCCTCGTCCACGTACCGGGCGACCTGGTTGTGGACCAGGGACCTGGCCTCGCGCCAACCGTCGACGCCCTCGGGGTTGTGCCGCAGGAAGTCCTGGGCGGCGGGGACGTACTGGTCCAGCAGGTCGCGAACCGCCGCCTCGTTCCCGGCGTCCACCTCCAGCTTGTTCAACGACAGCACGAGCCGGAGGGCCTCGGCGTCGACATCCGAGCCAATATCGGGAGCCATCTGGGCCAGGCCGTCCCGGTACGTGACCCGCGCCTCGTCCACGCGCTCCGCCCGCACTTGGGCGCCACCGATGAGTCGCCAGAAATCGCG
>JAUUZX010000213.1 GCA_030592025.1 bacterium
CCTGGACACGCCGTTCGGACCCGTGCGCGTGGACGTGGGCTTCCCCCTCAAGCGCGTGCGCTACGTGAATCTGGTCAAGGACACGAAGGACCCGAGCACGTACTGGCATTTCTCCCTGGGATACCCGTTCTGATGCGCTTGCTGCGAGCCGCACAACTTCCCGTCCTGGTCGCCTGGTTGGTGATCGGCGGCGTCGTGGGCTGGTTCGCGACCCACCCGCGCCTGCTGGCGCCCTACGTTTCGGGCCTGGTGAGCCGGCACCTGTTGCGCATCGAGGGCGGCGGCCTGCGGGTGCGCGATTTTCGCGTGCGGCACTTCGAGGGCCTGGAGATGTACGGTGTGTCCCTCACCCTGCCGGGTGAGCGCGGGGGCATGACCATCGTCTCGGCCGATACGGTGCGCCTCGATTTCAAACTGCGGGAGGTGTTGGGTGCTCCGCCCCACGTGCGGCGCATGACGGTGAGCCGGCCCGAGGTGTTTTCCCGCGCCCGCCGCCAGGATCCGGACCAGCCGGCCCCCGAAAAGGGCATGCGTGCGGTCTTCCCGCACCTGATCATCGACCATCTGGACGTGCGCGACGCCCGCCTCGAGTTCTCCGACGGCGACGGGCGTCTTGCCGAGCGCATCACGGGCCTGGACTTCCGGGGTTCGGTGGTGGCCGAGGAGGAGTTGCAGGTCGTCCTGCGCGAGTTGACCGCCGACTGGGAATCGCGCCTCACCCGCTTGCGCAACCTGCGGGGCGAGGTGCGGGTGGACACGGCGGGGATCCACGTGGGGCGGCTCTTCGGGTTCGTCAACGACAGCCGCATCGAGGTGAGCGGCTTCAAGGGTTGGGACCGGCGGCTGGACGTGACCGCCGCGGCGGAGCGCTTCAGCGTGGCTGAGGTCGAGATCCTCCTGGACGAGTCCCTGGGTTTCGAGGCCGAAGGAAGGGTGGCCGGACGTTTCTTCGCCGCCGGCGACACCATCATCTTCCTGGGTGACTTCGACGGCATCCTCGAGGGGTACCGCATGGAGAACGTCTACGGCCGCGTGGCCGTGGACACGCAGATGGTGTTCCTGGAGCGCATGGACGCCACCGTGAACGGCGCCCACTTCCGGGGCGGCGGCTGGATCGACCTGCGGGAGGATGCCGACACCTCCCTGCGTCTCGAGGGCGACGTGGCGGACGTCGACCTGGCCAAGGGCCTGGTGATCGGCGAGGACGATCTGCCGTCCACCGACGGCTGGGGGCGCTTCGTCATCGAGCACGGCGAGGATCCCCTCTGGACCCGGGTGACGGGGGACCTGCGCAACGGCTTCGTGGCGGTGCTGCCCTTCGACAGTTGCCACGTGGAGGTGTTCGCGACCCCGGACTCGGTGGTCTTCGACCGGATCGATCTCCACTACCGCGACCTGCGGGTCGATCTCACCGGGGCCACCGACAGCAACGACATCTTCGTCGGCGACGTGCAGGCGTGGAGCGACGACCTGGGCACCCTCCCTGCACACTGGGCCTGGCCCGAACTCACCGGTCGACTCGCCGGCCGGGGCCGGGTGGCCGGGCCCCTGGACGCGCTGCGTTTCGAGGGGCGCATGGAGGTGGACGACTGGACCCTGGCCACCGCTTCCGGCACGAGCACCGAGGCTGCCCTGGTGGTGGACGATGTCCTGGGCGACCCGCGCTTCGTGGCCGACGTGGCCGGCGACAGCCTCGCCGTGGGCGCCGTGCCCCTGGGCCGGTTCTGGCTCGGTGGCGCGGCCTCGTCCCGGGGCGCCCGCGTCGATGTGTTCCGCACGGCCCTGGGGGACACGACCATCGATCTGCGCATGCGTGCGCTCTTCACCGACAGTGCCCACGTTTTCGGCGTCGACGCCTTGCACTGCTCCCTCGAGGGGACGGACTGGAGCCTGACCGAACCGGCCGTCTTCGAACTCGGGCCCGGTTTCCTCTCCCTGCCCACGACGGAGATCGCCTCGACCAGCGGCTCCCTGCGCGTGAACGCCTACTACGAGAAGGACGCGGTGGTCACGGGAGAGCTGGACCTGGACCGCTTCGACCTTGGCCTGCTCGGTCCGTTCATCGCGACGGCTGAGCCCCTGGCCGGCACCCTGTCCGCGAACGTGGTCGTGGGCGGCGTGCCGTCCGACCCGGTGGTCGAGCTCACGGGCCGCCTCCTGGACTCCTCCTTCGCCCTGGCCCGGGTCGACACCTTCGACCTGGAGGCCGGCTTCAGCCAGGGCTCGTTCGATGTGCGGGAACTGAAGCTGGCGACGGAGTTCGGTCTGGTGCGGGGCCACGGCACGGTGTCCCATCCGGGGACGGGACCGCGGGATTTCTGGCCGGGGGCTGATCTCGATTTCCAGTTGGCCATCGTGGACGGGGACTGGGCCTTCCTCGAACAGTTCGCCCTGCCCGCCCTCGATCGCCTGGCCGGAACCTTCCGCGGGGACCTCAACGTCGCCGGTACCACCGATTCGCCCCTGGTGCGCGGCGACCTGGTGAGCGCCCCGTTCCACATCCACTGGCTGCACCTGGACGAACTGACCGGCGAGATATGGGCCGACGCCGACGCCTTCGCCCTGGGCGACCTGCGCGGCCACAAGGGCGACCTGGTCCTGACCGGCCGGATCGAGGTGCCGCTGGACCTCGACTTCCTGAGCGAACCGGTCACGCCGCTGGACGGTCCCTTCTACGCACAGATCGAGATCCCCGACGACACGGACCTGGCGCCGCTGGCCGACGCCACCAACGCCTTCATCACCGCCAGCGGCCGGGGCGGCGCGTCCGTGGTGGTCAGCGGCCCGTTGGACCACCCGCTGTATCAGGGGCGGCTCCGGGTGCGCGACGCCGGCTTCGTGCTGCGCAACATGGAGGAGATCTACACCGACGTGGCCTGCGACGGGGTCTTCAACGGCGACGATCTCGTCATCACGGACATCCGGGGCCGTGAGGGGCTGCGCGGGCGCCTCGCGGGCAACGGCCGCCTCCATTTCAACGGTCTCGACCTGCAGGCCTTCGACGTGCGCCTCGACCTGGACCGCTTCCTGATGGCGTCCCTGCCCGACCTGCGGGTCGTGGTCAACGCCCGGGGGGCGCGCCTGTCGGGCCACAAGGTGGGGCCGGACAGCCTGCTGGTGCCCAAGTTCAGCGGTCGGTTCGACGTGGTGAAGGCTCGTTACACCGGGAATTTCAGCGAACAGAGCTCGGGCCCGGACGCCCTGGGGGCCACGGTGGCGCCGGACTGGCTCGCGGACCTCGAACTCCACGGGGAGCCCCGCACCTCCCACATCGTCAACCGGGACATGGAGCTGTACCTGGGCGGCGACCTGAACCTGGTGCGGGACGAGGAGGGCCTCTACCTGCGCGGCACCCTGGACGTGAACGCCGGCCGACTCATCGTCTTCAACAACAGCTTCAGGGTTCTGCGGGGCAGGCTGGACTACAGCCGCGAGGTGGGCTTCGACCCCCGGGTGGACGTCGACGCCGAGACCAAGTATCGTCTGCGCAGCCAGTACTCCAGCAACAGCATCATCGAGCATATCGGGGTGCATGTGGGGGGGACGCTGACCCGCCCCGAAATCGCCTTCTCCAGCGAACGGGGCTACTCGCGGGCGGCCATCCAGCGCATGCTGCTGGGTCTCGAGCCCCACGCGACTCCCGAGGGCGATGACGCCGGGGCCCTGCGTGCCACGGGCATTTCCGCGGGCTTCAACGTCATCGAGCGGGAGATCGCCCGGGAACTGGCCATCTTCGACACCTTCGAGATCGATCAGATCCAGCGGCAGCGGACCACCGGTGACCAGGGGCTCGACCCGCTGATCGGTGTCGGCAAGTACATCGGCTCGGACCTGTACCTGAAGTACGCCCAGGGCGTCCGCCAGGACGACCGCGACTTCGTCGTCGAGTACCAGATCAACCAGCATTTGCTGCTGCAGTCGGAGATTCGCCGGCGCATCGATGAGAATCAGGGCCAGCCCACCTACAACCTGGACCTCAAGTACCGTTTCGAGTACTGAACAAGGCCGGCGCGGCGCGGGAAATCGCCACCGTCGGTGATGGAGCAACCTTGGACCATCTCCTGACGAAACTGAACGACCCCCAGCTCGCGGCCGTCACCGCGGACGAAGGCCCCGTCCTCGTGGTGGCCGGCGCGGGCAGCGGCAAGACCCGCGTCCTGACCACCCGCATCGCCTGGCTCCTGGGCGAGCGCGGCGTGCACCCCGGCGGCGTCCTCGCCTTCACGTTCACCAATCGGGCCGCCAAGGAGATGCGCGAACGGGTGGCCTCGGATGTGGGGGCCGACCGCGCGCCCTTCTGGATCGGCACCTTCCACGCCACCGGCCTGAAGATCCTGCGGGCCGACGGCGCCTCCGTGGGCGTGCAGCCGGGCTTCTCCATCTTCGACACCGACGACAGCAAGCGTCTCCTGAAGCAGGTGCTCGCCGACCTGCGCATCGACCCGAAGCAGTTCACCCCCCGGGGGGCGCGGTCCGTCATCAGCGCCTGGAAGAACGACGACGTGGCGCCGGACGCCGCCCGGCATCTGGCCCACACCTTCATCGATGAGAAGCTCGCCGATATCTACGCCGGCTACGAGTAGGCGCTCCGCTAGTGCAACGCCCTGGACTTC
>JAUUZX010000438.1 GCA_030592025.1 bacterium
ACTTTTTCCAACCCGCCTGGGATCGCTACGAGGGCAGCATGCGTCTGCGCACCCTCAAGGAGCTGCGCCGTTCCCAGTGGTGGACCCCCGCGCAGTTGGTCGACCACCAGAACGAGGCCCTCGCGGCGCTGGTCCGGCACGCGGCGGCCACCAGTCCCTTCTACCGGGAGCGATTTTAGGCGTCGGGCATCGACCCCGCCGCTGTGGGGCGCATCGCCGACCTGGCGCGATTTCCCCTGTTGACCAAGGCCGACGTGCGCGGGCGTCTCGACGACATCCTCTCCACCGATTTCAGCCGCGGGGACCTCGTGCCGGCCAAGACCGGGGGCTCCACCGGCGAGGCCCTGCACATTTTCTGCGACCGGGAAGGTGTCGAGCGCCGCAACGGGGCGGCCCTCCGCGGTGACGAGTGGTCGGGTTGGCGTTTGGGCGAGCCCCTGGCGGCGGTGTGGGGCAACCCACCCCATGCGACGACCCCGCGCGGCCGCCTGCGCCGGACCCTCAAGGACCGCATCATCTACCTGGACACCATGAAGATCGACGACGCGGCCATCGACCGTTTCCTGGCCGAGTGGCGCACCATGAAGCCGGGGCTCCTCTACGGTCACGCCCACAGCATCTTCATCCTGGCGGAGGCCCTGCGGGAGCGGGGCGACGTGATCCCGCCCCGGGCCATCGTGGCCACGAGCATGATGCTCATCGACGCCGAGCGCCGGGTCATCGAGGAGGTATGCGGTGTCCCCGTCACCAACCGCTACGGTTGCGAAGAGGTGAGCCTCATCTCCTGCGAGTGCGAGGAGCACCGGGGCATGCACCTCAACGCCGAGCACGCCATCGTGGAGTTCCTGCGGGACGACGGCTCGCCCTGTGCCCCAGGCGAGGACGGCCGCATCGTCATCACCGAACTGGTGAACCGGGGCATGCCCATGATCCGCTACGAGGTGGGGGACCGGGGCAGTCCTTCGGACCGGATCTGCCCCTGCGGGCGGGGCCTGCCCCTCATGGAGGGCCTGACCGGGCGCACCGCCGACTTCCTGCTGGCCCACGACGGGTCCCGGGTGGCGGGCATCTCCCTCATCGAGAACACGTTGACCCGCTTCGCAGGCATCCGGCAGCTCCAGTTCGTCCAGGAACGGGAACTCGCGGTGGACGTGAACCTCGTGGCGGGCGACACTTATGGTCCCGAGACGGCCGCGGAGCTCACGGCCAGTCTGCGCGCGGCCCTGGGCGAGGCCTTCACCGTCGACATCCGTCTGGTGGACCGGATCCCCCAGGAGCGCTCGGGCAAGTACCGCTTCTCCATTTGTCGTTTGTGACCCCAGCCAAGGAAGACCGATGGCGACCAGGACCGATTCCGGGACGAAAACGAAGGGCATCATCCTCGCCGGCGGATCAGGATCCCGCCTCCACCCGTTGACGTTGACCATGAGCAAACAGCTCATGCCCATCTACGACAAGCCCATGATCTACTACCCGTTGTCGACGCTGATGCTGGCGGGGATCCGCGATATCCTCATCATCACCACGCCCCATGACCAGCCCGCCTTCCGCGCGCTGCTGGGCGACGGCAGCGGCTGGGGTCTGAACCTGGAGTACGTGGTCCAGCCCAGCCCTGACGGTCTGGCCCAGGCCTTCATCCTGGGGGAGGATTTCATCGGCGACCGGCCCGCCTGCCTCATCCTGGGCGACAACATCTTCTACGCGGGGGGGCTGTCGGCCCGGCTGCAGGAAGTGGCCCGACGCGAGGGCGGCGCCACGATCTTCGCCTACTTCGTCACCGACCCGGAGCGTTACGGTGTGGTCGAACTGGGCCCCGACCGCCGGGCGTTGAGCATCGAGGAGAAGCCGACCTCACCCAAGTCCAACTACGCGGTGACGGGGCTGTACTTCTTCGACAACGACGTCATCGAGATCGCCAAGTCCATCAAGCCCTCGCCCCGGGGCGAGCTGGAGATCTCCGACGTGAACGAGGCCTACATGAGGCGGGGGGACCTGCGCGTCGAGTTGCTGGGCCGTGGCGCCGCCTGGCTCGACACGGGCACCCACCGATCGCTGCTGGATGCCGGCCAGTTCATCCGCGTGCTCGAGGAGCGGCAGAGCCTGAAGGTGGCCTGCCCCGAGGAGGTGGCCTGGCGCATGGGCTTCATCGACGGCGCCCAGCTGGAGCAACTGGCCGCGCCCCTGGAGAAGAGCGGCTACGGTCGCTACCTGCTGCAGATCCTGGAGGACGGACGTTGAAGTTCCACCCCACCGACCTGCGGGACGTCCGACTCCTCGAGCCGGTCGTGTTCGGCGACAGCCGCGGGTCCTTCATGGAAACCTGGCGCGAGGACCTGTTCGCCGCCGAGGGCATCACGGAGACCTTCATCCAGGACAATCAGAGCCGCTCGGCCCGGGGTGTGCTGCGGGGGCTCCACTACCAGCTGCACCAGCCCCAGGGCAAACTCGTGCGGGTCATTTCGGGCCGTGTCTTCGACGTGGCGGTCGATCTGCGGCGATCCTCGCCGGACTTCGGGCGTTGGGCCGGGGTCGTGCTGAATGCGGACGAGCCGAGGCTCCTGTGGGTGCCGCCGGGCTTCGCCCATGGATTTTATGTGTTGAGCGAGTCTGCGGAGTTCGTGTACAAGTGCACCGACTACTACGCGCCCACCCACGAGCGCGTCATTCGCTGGGACGACCCGGAAATCGGCGTCGACTGGCCCCTGCTGGACGGGGTGCCGGTGGAGCTGTCGGCCAAGGACATGGCCGGCGTCTCCTTCGCGGAGGCCGAAACCTTCGCCTGATCCGGGGCGACCGCTTTGCCGGAAGGGAACTCCATGTGGCGCATAGGACAGGGCTGGGACCGCCATCCACTTGCCGAGGGGCGCGC
>JAUUZX010000114.1 GCA_030592025.1 bacterium
CAGGCTGACCAGATATTCCTTCACGACCTTGGCCCGCTTCTCGCCAAGGGCCAGGTTGTACTCCACCGTGCCGCGCTCGTCGCAGTGGCCGGCAATGACGAGAGTCACGTCGGTCTCACGCAGGACACGGGCGTTGCGGGACAGGATCGCCATGGCGTCGTTGCCCAGGCTGTACTCGTCGAAGGCGAAGAAGACATCATCGATGCCGTACTCGGAAGGATCCATCGCGGCGTAATCGGGCGCGGTGACCTCGGGCTCCGGGATCGTTTCCGGCACCATCGGCTCGGTCGGCGTCTCGATCCCACCGTCTCCGCTACCTGCGGTCGGGTCCGTCTCCACGTCCTTGTCGCCGCCACAGCCCGTCAGCAGCACGCCAAGGCTCAGAACGGCCACGAGTCCCAGCACCACGAAAAGCCTACGGTTGTTCCCATCGTGAATCATGCCTTTATCCCCTTGCGGTTGTTACCATGACGGCCGCTCCCTAGCGGGACCAGGCCGGCGTGATGTCCGGGTCGTCCCCGAACGTCAGTTGACGAAATGTTCCCTCATCCACATCACACACGTACAGCTTGAACACTCCCGTGCGGTCCGACGCGAAGACCAGGTGGCGACCGTCCGGCGCCCACCCCGGATCCTCGGCGTTGCGCCAGAGTCCGTCGGTCAGCACCAGCCGGTTCTCACCGGTCGCGTTGATGACCACGATCTGCGTGTAGTCACCGACGCGCGTTGCGTAGGCGATGCGATCGGCCCCGGGCGACCAGACCGCCGAATCGTTGTAGCGACCCTCGAAGGTGAGCCGGCGGCGGCCAGCCCCGTCGCTGTCGATGATATATAACTGAGGGGTACCCGTCCTGTCACTCGTAAAAACGAGATCCCGACCGCCAGGGGACCAGGAAGGGCTGATCTCGATGGCCGACGAGGCGGTCAGGCGCTTGAGGATCCCCCCGTCGAGGCCGACCCGGTAGATCTCCGGGTCCCCCGCCTCTGAAAGCGACATGAGGATCTCGTTTCCCGACGGGTGCCAGTCGGCGCCGTAATTCAGGCCCGGCCTTGAAATGAGCAATTCGACCTTGCCGTTGCTCGTGTCCAGGGTGTAGAGCCCCTGGCGATCCTCCCGGTAGCTGGTGAAGGCGAGACGCTTGCCGTCCGGGGACCAGCTCGGGCAGAGATTGAGGGTGCGGTTGGCGGTCAGGCGCATGAGCCCTTCGCCGTCCTGGTCGACGACGTAGAGATCCCGCCGGTCCCCCCGGCCCCGGGAGAACGCGATCCGCGACAGGGAGATCCCGGGCGCGCCCGTGAGGGTGTGGATCACCGCGTCGGCAAAATGATGGGCCGAGGTGCGTTGCTGGCTGGGCAGCGGCCGGTAGCGCTTGTTGAGCAGGATGTTGCGGTCGGGCCAGGTCACCAGGTTCAGGTTCAGGGTGACCGGGGCGTCCTCGCCGGTGACCTGGGCGTCCCGCAACGGCCCTTCGACGCTGCCCTCGATGGCGAACTGGTAGGTGAGGGAGTCCCCCTCCGCATCCCGCATGGCGGGCAGGAAAAGACCGCTCAGTTCGAGGTCGTTCACCAGCACTTCCTGGACGAGATCCGCGGTGTCGACCGCCGGCATGCCGCCGCTCAACACGTCGAGCATGTTCACGAGGATGTGGGTTTTCTGCCAGGCGGACGTGGTCGTCTGCAGGGTCACCTCGCTGGAGGTCTGGGCCACGGCGATCCCCGCCACGAAGACAAGAAGCGCAACGGACACAACGCCCATCGCCTTGGCCGCACGTTCGGAAAGCATGATGTGGGTCACCGTCCCGGCTCCAGGTTGAAGATGAAGGTCACGCCCAGATTCGCACCGCTGTACTGGGGCGGCAGGGGCGGCAGGCGCGTGGTCTGAATGGCCCGCAGGGCCTCGCGGTCATAGAGGCCGACGCCGCTGCCCTCGCTCAGGGTGACCTGGGACACGACGCCGCTGCGCCCGATCACGAAGTGCACGGAGCACGCGATGCTGTTGCGGAAACCGAGTTGCCGCGGGCGCCAGTTCGCCGCGATCCGTCCCTCCACCTGGGACAGGTACCAGGCGAAGGGGAAGTTGCTGTCCGTGCTCCCGACCGAAGGGCCGCTCACGGTAAGGGACGGCGTGGCCACCGCCTCCGCCGTCTCCATCTCGGGCTCCTGTTCCCGGGGACGTTCACGCTCCGGTTGGGGATCCTCGGGCGGCTTCTCGGGCTCCTCCTTCGGCACGACTTCCGGTTTCTCCTTGGGTGGCAGGTCCGGCTCCACCTCGATGACCTTCGGCGCCACCTCGGGCGCGATCGTTTCCGTCTCCGCAGGGACCGTCGGCACGTTCTCCGGCCGCTCGATCCTCACGTTGATCGTGCGCGGGGGCTGGACCACCGCCCGGGTCACGTCGTTGCCCCACAGGAAGACCGACAGCAGCCCCAGCACGTGCACGAGCAGCGACCAGGGCAGGCCCCGTTTCATGTCACTCGCCGCTTCCCGGTTGGTCGGCCACCAGGCTCAGGTTCGGGAACCCGGCCCGCTCCACCGTCGCCATGACCATGAGGACCACCCCGTAGGGCACCTCCTCGTCACAGCGCAGGTAGACGGGCACCGTATCCTTCTGGTCCTCCCAGGGGGTCAGCAGCAGCGGCAGGTCCTTGCGCTCGATCGCCTGCTCCTGGAAGAAGACCTGCCGGTTCGACGTGATCGTGATCACCGGCCCTTCCTTCTTCACCGTGGCCCGGGTCGCGGCCTCGGGCAGGTTCACCTCGACGCCGCCCTGGATGTAGGGGGCCGTGAGCATGAAGATGATCAACAGCGTGAGGGTCACATCCACCAGGGACGTGATGTTGATGTCGGCCATGCTGCGGAACGAACGTCGCGTCCGAGCCATCAGATCGTCTCCCCGTCATGGCGCTCGGGGCGTCGCACCCGGTCCCGGCCGTCGGGCCCGGTGGCGCCGCTGCCGGTGCCGGCCTCCTCCTCCAGGATCGTGCGCAGGCGGTCCATTTCGTTGGCCACCAGGTCGATCTTGCGCACGAGGCTGTTGTAGAAAATCACCGCCGGGATGGCCGTCGCCAGGCCCGCGATGGTCGTGATGAGCGCCTCGGCAATGCCCGGGGCCACCACCGTGAGGTTGGCGCTCTGCATGGTCGACATGTCCCAGAAGCTCGACATGATGCCCCACACCGTCCCCAGCAACCCGAGGAAGGGTGAGATCGTGACCGCCGTCGACAGGAGGATGAGGTACCGCTCCAACCCCTCCATCTCGATGTAGATCACCCGCTCCGAGGCGCGCCGCACACCCGCCACCTGGATCAGCCCGTCCGCTTCGATCAGGAGGTTGCCGAGGGGCAGGTCCTCCTGATGATCGCTGTAGGCCAGGAGATCCCGCTTGGTGGCGCTGCCCTCGAGCCAGGCGTCGCAGCGGCGCCAGAAGTCGAGATGTCCGCTGCGGATGCGCGCCAGCAGCCGGGCCTTGTCGATGAAGACCGACCAGGACATGACCGAGAGCACCAGCAGCACGAGCAGGATGGCCTTGCCGAAGAAGGTGGTGTCCGAGATCAGGCCCAGCAATTCACCGGGCCCGAGCTTGGCCAGGAAGAGGGAGGCGGACATGAGTTCTCCTCACGAGATAATGTCGAGACCGGGAGGCCGTTTCCTGTTTGGCCGAACCGGGCGGACCCTCCGTGGTCCGATGGGGCGCGGGCCCCGGAAGTCGAGGTGCTGGTACGTGGCCGTGGCGGCGAAGTTCCCGGCTGGGATTAACCCCGCGATCCTCCACCGCCCGTGACGAAGGCCTCACTGAAGTCGTAGCCGTCGATAAAGTCGGCCAGGGTGTCCTCGTCACGCTTGCCGAGCAGGCCGCCGTCCACCAGGTGGAAGACGACGCGACCGAAATCGAGGGTCGTGCGCACGCCCCAGGCATTGAAGACGTCGCCGGCCATGACGCCATAGCGGCGCCGTCCCAATGCCCGGATGGATTCCAGAAGGTCCGCGCCGGTCACATGGTCCGGCTCGTCCTCCAGATTGTCGGCCCCCGCCAGGGCTTCGAGCACGAAGATGTAGGCCTCCGGACGGAAGACACCGAGACGTTCGGCGATCTCCTCGATGCGGCGCTGGCCGTCCTGGTTGTCGTTCAAGGTCGTCCTCCGGGCTGTCGCGACGGACACCGCCGCTCGCCCATTGTAGTGGGGCCCGCCGCGGTGTCAACCGTCGCCGAGCAGGCGGTCGTACAGATCCAGGTACTTTTTCAGCACACAGGGCGCCCCGAAATCCGCCGCCGCGTCACGCCGGGCGTCCTCGGCCATCTGCAGCCGCAACTGGGGATCATCCAGGACAGCCAGCACGGCTTCGGCCATGCCCTCCTCGTCGTCGGGGGCGCGCAGGAAGCCGTTCACCCCGTCCTGGACGAACTCCGCCGCCCCCCCCACGTTCGTGGCCACCGGCACGACCCCGCAGGCCATGGCCTCCAGGGCCACCAGGCCGAAGGACTCGTGCAGCGACGGCAGCAGCAGGACATCCGCCGCCGGCAGCACCCCCTGCAACTCGTCCACATGGCCCAGGAACTCCACCTTGTCGCGGAGCCCCAGTTCGTCCACCTGTTCCCGCACCGCCGGCAGTTCCGGGCCCTCACCCACCAGCAGCAAGCGGGCGGGGCGCCGTGCGACGACACGCTCGAAGACCCGCACCACCGCCGGCAGGTTCTTCACCTCGCGAAAATTCGACGCGTGCATGATCAGCGCCTCGTCGCCCCGCACGAAGCGCTCCCGCAACCCCACGGCCACCTCAGGCCGAAAGACCCGGGCGTCCACGAAGTTGGGGATGACCTCGATCTCGCGCTTCGTGCCGAAGACCCGCACCGTCTCGTCCTTCAGGAAGGTCGAGACAGCGGTCACCGCGTCGCTCTGATCGATGAGGAAGCGCGTGATGGGGAAGAACGTCGGCTCCTGCCCCACCAGGGTGATGTCCGTGCCGTGGAGGGTCGTGACGATCTTCAGGTTCTCCCGGCCGTTCATCTCCCGGGCGAGGAAGGCGCTCGCGGCGTGGGGGATGGCGTAGTGCACATGGAGGATGTCGAGCTTCTCCCGCTCCGCCGTCTCGCTCATGACCGTCGCCAGGCTGAGGGTGTAGGGGGAATGCTCGAACACCGGGTAGTGGGGCATCTCCACCTTGTGGTGGAAGATGTTCTCGCGGTAACTCCGAAGGCGGAAGGGCAAGCTCGACGAGATGAAATGGACGCGGCAGCCATGGCGGGCAAGATGCAGGCCCAACTCGGTGGCGACGACTCCGCTGCCCCCCTGGGTGGGGTAACACGTGATGCCCACCGACGGCATGCGCATCAGCACCACTCCCGGTTCGGTAGGTCGTCCAGGACGGGCACGGCCTCCCCGGCCAGGGCTTCACCGTGGCTCACCCCGGCCAGGCGGCCCCAAGTAAGGGCGCGCCGTTCGATCTCCTCCAGGAACTCCGGCGTGTTGATCATCGTGGCCCGACGACCCTCGTCCCGCGAGAACTGACTGGCGTAGCAGGACAGCGCTTCGCGTTTCTTGCCCCAGGTCGCCGCTATGTCCACGACCACGGCCGGCTTCTTCCCGACGGCGCACACCTCGAAGCGGGCGCCCACTTGCCACACCTCCGCTGCGGGCGGCAACGAAGCGCCGTCCGCCCACATGCGATGGGGGCCCATGTCCGGCTGCCACCGGGCCAGGCGGGCCAGGAAGGCCGCCCGTTCCACGAGACCCGGCGTGGCCACATGATCGGGATGGCGACGGGCATCCGGGGCCGTGACGATCCAACGTGGGCGCAACCGACGCACCACGGCCCCCACGGCCGCGACCTGTTCCGGAGCGTCCGCCGCGATGAAGCCGTCGGGCAGTTCCAGTTGCAGGCGCCCCGTCAACCCCAGCACCTCCGATGCCGCGGTGGCCTCGGCCCACCGCTCGTCGGGGGTGGCGTTGCTGCCGAGTTCGCCCCGGGTCAGGTCCAGGGCCCACACCCGGCGACCGGCCGCGGCC
>JAUUZX010000259.1 GCA_030592025.1 bacterium
ACCCCAGCACGTTGTTCACCTGGTTGGGGTAGTCGCTGCGGCCGGTGGCCATGATGACGTCTTCGCGGGCCGCCACGGCGTCCTCGTAGGTGATCTCCGGATCCGGGTTGGCCATGGCGAAAACAATGGGCTTGTCGGCCATGGAGCGGACCATGTCCTTGTCCACCAGGCCGGCCACGGAGCAGCCCAGGAAGAGATCGGAGCCCTTCATGGCGTCGGCCAGGGTGCGACAGTCGGTCTCGTTGGCGAAGTACTCCTTGTACTTGTTCATGCCCTCGGTGCGGCCCTTGTAGCAGACGCCCTTGCTGTCCACGAGCAGGAAGTTCTCCCGGGGCACGCCCAGTTTCTCCATGAGCTTGGCGCAGGCAATGGCCGCCGCGCCGGCCCCCGAGACGACCACCTTCAGCTTCTCGATCGTCTTGCCCTGGAGCTGGGCGGCGTTGATGAGCGCCGCGGCGGAGATGATGGCCGTGCCGTGCTGGTCGTCGTGGAAGACGGGGATCTTCATGGTCCGCCGCAGTTCCTCCTCGATGACGAAGCACTCGGGGGCCTTGATGTCCTCGAGGTTGATGCCGCCCACCGTGGGCTCAAGCATCTGGCAGAACTTGATGATCTCCTTCGTGTCCTCGCTGTCGATCTCGATGTCGAACACATCGACGTGCCCGAAGCGCTTGAAGAGCACGCCCTTGCCCTCCATGACCGGCTTGCCGGCCAGGGCGCCGATGTTGCCCAGGCCCAGCACCGCCGTGCCGTTGGAGACCACGGCCACCAGGTTGCCGCGGTTGGTGTAGTCGTAGGCCTTGGCGGGGTTGGCTGCGATGACCTCGCAGGGCACGGCAACGCCCGGCGAGTAGGCCAGGGACAGGTCCCGAGCAGTGAGGCACGGCTTGGTGGGCACGACCTCGGTCTTGCCCGGACGTCCCTGCTGGTGATAATCGAGGGCATCCTGATCGCGGAGGGCCATGACATCTACCCTTTCACTAGGAGTCACAAGGCTTTAGTCTACATTGAGGGTCGTACCTGGAGTCGGTATTGTCCAGTCCTCAGAGACGAAACAGGAGGCTGAGTTGGAACGCATCTGGGAACTCGTGACCGATGCCCAGAATGTGATATGGGGCGCCGCCGTCATCGCCCTGGTCATCATCCTGATGGGCGTGCTCCACAAGGTGCTGGAGCGGGGTGCGGGTCCGGTGGCGGGACGCCGTTTCCGCAACCAGCTCATCATGTTCGCCGCCTCCCTCCTGGCGGTGCTGCTGGTGATCCTGGCCCTGCCCCTGGACACCCAGATGCGCGGGCAACTGCTGGGGCTCTTCGGCATCATCGTCTCGGCCACCATCGCCCTCAGTTCGTCGACCTTCCTGGGCAACGCCATGGCCGGCATCATGCTCAAGACGGTGCGCCATTTCCGCTCGGGCGACTTCGTGCGGGTGGGCGATCACTTCGGGCGGATCTCCGAACGTGGTCTCTTCCACACGGAGATCCAGACCCCCGACCGGGACCTGACGACCCTGCCCAACCTCTACCTGGCCACGACGCCGGTCACGGTGATCCGCAACTCCGGCACCATCGTCTCGGCCACCTGCAGCCTCGGCTACGACATCAACCACCTGCGCGTCGAGGAGTTGCTGCTGGAGGCCGCCAAGGAAGCCGGGCTCGCCGAAGCCTTCGTGCAGGTGCTCGATCTGGGCGACTTCTCCGTCACCTACAAGGTGGCCGGACTGCTCACCGAGGTGAAAACCCTGCTGGCGACGCGGTCGCGCCTGCGGGCCGCCATGCTGGACAGGCTCCACGGGGGCGGCGTGGAGATCGTGTCGCCGTCCTTCAGGAATATTCGTACCTATGATGCCGACCACCCCTTCATCCCGGCCCACGCGCCGCGATCCGGCGAGCGGAGCCAGGACGCCGCCCCGGTGGACGTGGTCTTCGACAAGGCCGAAGTGGCCGAGACCCGCGCCACCCTCGGGAAGCGCCGCACCCGGCTCGCCCAGGAATTGAAGGATGCCCGGCAAGCCGCCAAGGAAGCCGAACCCGGGCAAGCCACTGACCGCGTGAACCACCAGGTCGAGCTGATCGAGTCCCGACTCGAGCGCATCGACCAAAGCCTGGCCGCAAGCCAGGTGAAACTGGACGACGACGACGTGTAACGCGCCCCGCACGCCCACCGACCAGGAGGCCGTCATGCCCATCGACCCTCTCCGCACGCCGCAGCTCGACGTCGGCACCCCCGACGCCAAGCGCGAGGAGATCCGCCTCTACTTCCACACGACGTGGGAACTGTACGAGCAGCTCTTCGACGTCATGGCCCGCGACGAGGCCTACTACCACCGGGCCGACCCCTTGCGCCACCCCATCATCTTCTACCTGGGGCATACGGCGACCTTCTTCGTCAACAAGCTCGCCCTGGCCAAGATCATCACCGAGCGCGTGAATCCGCGCCTCGAGTCGATCTTCGCCATCGGCGTCGACGAGATGAGCTGGGACGACCTGGACGAGAGCAACTACGACTGGCCCGACGTGGCCACCGTCCGCGAGTACCGCCGCCAGGTGCGCGAGGTCGTGGACAAGGTCATCGACGAGCTGCCCCTCACCATGCCGATCGGCTGGGACGACCCCTTCTGGGTCATCCTCATGGGCATCGAGCACGAGCGCATCCACCTGGAAACGAGCAGCGTGCTCATGCGCCAGCTCCCCCTGGACATGGTGCGCACCAACGACGACTGGCCCGTCTGCCCGCGCATGGGCGACGCCCCCCCCAACGAACTGCTCGAGGTGCCCGGCGGGCTCGTCGTCCAGGGCAAAGGCCGTGATCATGGGCTCTACGGCTGGGACAACGAGTACGGTCGCCTCGAGACCGAGGTCGCGCCCTTCCGCGCCTCGCGCTACCTCGTCTCCAACGGCGAGTTCAAGGAGTTCATCGACGCCGGCGGCTACGACAGCAAGGAATTCTGGACCGATGAGGGCTGGTCCTGGAACCGTTTCGACAAGACCGGCGCTCCCCGCTTCTGGGTGCGGGACGGCGAATCCTGGCGCCTGCGCTGCATGGTGGAGGAGATCCCCATGCCCTGGGACTGGCCCGTCGAGGTGAACCAGCTCGAGGCCAAGGCCTTCTGCAACTGGAAGGCCATGGCCACCGGCAAACCCGTGCGCCTGCCGACGGAAACCGAGTGGCACCGTCTGCTCGACGTCGCCGACATCCCCGACATGCCCGATTGGGAAACCGAACCGGGCAACATCAACCTGATCGACGCCGCCTCCAGCGTGCCGGTGACCGAGCACATGACGGCGGGCTTCGGCGACGTCGTCGGCAACGTGTGGCAGCACACCGAGACACCCATCACCGGCCTGCCCGGCTTCCGCGTCCACCCGCTGTACGACGACTTCTCGACGCCCACCTTCGACGCCCAGCACAACCTCATCAAGGGCGGCTCGTGGATCTCCACGGGCAACGAGGCCACCCGCGAAGCGCGCTACGCCTTCCGCCGCCACTTCTACCAGCACGCGGGCTTCCGCTACGTCGAGACCGACGCCCCGGTCGAGGTGCGCGAGGACGTGTACGAAACCGACGACCTGGTGAGCCAGTACTGCGAGTTCCACTACGGCGCCGAGCCCTTCGGCGTGGCCAACTTCCCCCGCCGCCTGGCGGAGATCTGCCACGAGGTCGTGGGTGACCGACCCATCCGTCGCGCCCTGGACCTGGGCTGCGCCACCGGCCGCTCCACCTTCGAACTGGCCCGCTTCTGCGACTTTGTCACGGGCATCGACTTCTCGGCCCGTTTCGTCAGGGTAGGCCACGAGATGCAGGAAACCGGCCGCATCCGCTACGTCACCCCGGACGAGGGCGAGCTCGTGTCCTACCACGAGCGCACCCTGGTCGAGCACGGGTTGGACGGCCTGCAGGAGAAGGTGGAGTTCTGGCAGGGCGACGCCCACAACCTCAAGCCCCAGTTCAAGGACTACGACCTGGTGCTGGCGGCCAACCTCATCGACCGGCTCTATGAGCCGCGCCGGTTCCTGGACCTGATCCACGATCGCATGAATCCCGGCGGCCTCCTGGTCATCACCTCGCCCTACACCTGGCTCGAGGAGTTCACGCCCCGGGAAAAGTGGCTCGGCGGCAAGAAGATCGACGGCGAGAACGTCACCACCCTGGACGGCCTGCACGCCGCGCTGGAGCCGAGGTTCCGCCGGATCGGCAGGCCCCGCGACGTGGAATTCGTCATCCGCGAGACGGCCCGCAAGCATCAGCACACCCT
>JAUUZX010000367.1 GCA_030592025.1 bacterium
CCCGCTACAGGGCGGACGCTTGGGGCCTGCGCCCCCGCCAGAGGCAGAGAACCGCTTGCTATAAAGGAATCTTGAGCCATTCGGGCCTTTAACGGGTCCTGCCTTGCGGACACCGGCCATGGTACACATATCATATGATACAGCAACACCCGGGGCCCGATTACCCCGCGAAAACAGTATGCAAGGTCAATAAGTATTTTCGTATGAAAAATGTGTTGACGATATGGTAACTCCGGTGGTAATCTCTGGGTCGTTTCCGCTCGTGACCGCGGGACCTCCCCGCTCCGTCGGCACGACGCCGGCGGTGGACAGGATGTCGACACGGGTCGACATGGCCGCAAAACCGGGACACAGAATCCCGGGCACAGGAGCCAACATGGGTGTCCAGTTCCCTCGTCGGACCTTGCTCGTCCTGCTCACGCTCACCCTCTTCCTCGCCGCCCAGGCCTCGCCTGCCGCGGCGCGCGCGCCGCGCTTCGCCGATTCGGTTCAGGATGCGCGTGAGGGTGATCCGGGTGACGGCGTGCTGAGCCCGTCCGTATCCGCCTACGACATGGCCGAATCCACGGCCGACGCCACGGTCTCGGCCAACGACATGGAGTACGCGACGACCAGCGCTCCGGCCGTCAACCTCTCGGCGACGCCGCCCGGCATGTTCTTCTTCTTCTCGCCGGTCTACGGTCCCGTGCCCATCGCGACCACGTCCCAGAACTGGCGTGCCGCCCTGCAGGGCGTCCTCACCCAGTGGTCGTCCCGAACCTCCGGGGGGTGGAACCATGTGCGGTGACCTCTCCTCTCGCCAGAGGCCCCTGGAGTTCCCCCCTGCGCGCCGTCGCGCCGGGACCGAAACCACCGTCCGCCCGCCCGGCCTGGGCAACGTGCGCGAACTGCACCTGCAGGGACGGTACGACGAAGCCCTCGCCCGCCTCGAGACCGTCCTCGACGGGCAGACCGCCCAGGCTCTCGACGCCGACACCGGCCGCAAGGCCACCTTGCTGCGGGCCTGGTGCCTGATCGAACGCAAGACCCACGACGACGCCCTGGCCTGGCTCGACACCGCCGTTGAACGCCGCCTCGTGGCGGCCGACGACCTGGGTGTGCGCATCGTGCGTTGGAACGTGGACCTGTTCCGCGAACGCTACGCGGCGGTCGAGGCCGCCGTCATCGACGCGCTGCCCGAGGTTGCGGACACCCCCAGCATCGAGCACGCCGAGCTGCGTCTGCTCCTGGGCGCGGCCCTGCGCTGGCGCGGTCGCCTGCAGGACGCCCTGGCCCACGTCGAGTACGCGTGTTCGGCCTTCGCCGTGCTCGCCGAACCCGGTCGCAGCGCCGTGGCCACGAATTTCATGGGCTGGCTCTGCATCTCCCTCGGCCGTCTGGACGAGGCCCGGCGCTGGTTCGAGAAGGCCCTGGCCGTGAACAGCAGCCTGGGGTCCCAGCTGCGGCTGGCCCAGAACTACCAGAACCTCGCCATCGTCTGTTACAAGCAGGGCGACTACAGCACCGCCATGGAGCTGCTCACCAAGGAGCTCACCCTGGTCGGTGACCGGGACGACATGGTCGCCCGCGCCCGCATCGCCCTCGGCAACGTCCATCGTCTGCAGGGACGCTTCGACGAAGCGACCACGGAACTGACCCAGGCCTGGCGTCACGCCGTGAACGCCGACCTGGCCCGGGAGCAGGCTCTGGCCCTCGAGTTCCTGGGCGATGTCCAGCGCGACACCGGCCTGCCGACCGAGGCGCGCCACTACTACGCCCGCTCCATGGAGATCGCCCAGCGCCTCGCGCCCCGTGGCGATCTCGTCATGGAACTGCGACGCCGCGAGGGCGAGTGCCTCGACCTCGAGGGTGCCCATGAGGAGGCCCTCGTCGTCCTGAACAACGCGCGCGAACTCTGCGTCGAGGTCGGCGACGAGTTCGAGACCGCCGTCACCCTGCGCTGCCTGGCGGTCAACGCGGCGCATCTCTCCCGCTGGGACCACGCCCTCGAGTTGATCGACGAGGCCCTGGCCGGTTTCGAGCATCTCCGCTGCCGGCACGAACGGATGCAGGCGGCCCACATCGCGGCCCAGCTGCGTCTGCGGCGTGTCGACTTCGACCTGAATCTCGGCCAGGAGCGTCGGGCGCAACTGCTCGACGAGGCCTGGAACCACGCCCTCATCGCCCACCGTCTCGACACGGATCTCGAGGGCACGTCCTCGGGGGTGGCCATCGCCACGATCGTGTCGGAACTGGCCCACCGACGCCTGCCTTCCGCCCCTACCCCCCCCCAGGGGAGCACATCCTTCTCCGCGCGGCGGGCACCGGGCACCCGCATCGTGGCGGCCTCGACGGCCATGCGCGAGGTCCTGCGCAGGTGCGACGGGTACGCCGGCTACGAGGAGCCCGTGCTCATCATCGGTGAGCCGGGTTCGGGCAAGGAACTGCTGGCCCACCGTCTCCACGAGCACAGCCACCGTGCCGCCGGCCCGTTCCGACGGCTGGACTGCAAGGCCGCCCCGGCCAGCGAACTGGCGCGGGAACTCTTCGGGGGGCCCTCCGAGGACGGGGTGCTGGCCCGCGCCGCCGGCGGCACGTTGCTGCTGACGGGGATCGAGCAGCTGAACGACGCCCTGCAGGAGCGTCTCCTGCTGATGATCCGCGATGGCGTGTGGCGGGAACTGGGTTCGTCGGAGGAGAACCCCGCCGACGTCAGGCTGGTGGCCACCATGGACACGGACATCAACGATCCCGGGTGTATGGACCTGCTCAGGCCGGACCTCTACTTCCGGCTGCGGCTCATGACCGTGGCGGTGCCGCCCCTGCGCACGCGGCCGGCCGACGTCATGGCGCTCTTCGACCACTTCCTCACCCAGCTCGAGGGCACGTCCCTCGCCGCGCGGGACATGTTGGATGCCGGGTCGCTCCAACTCCTGGGCACCTACGCCTGGCCCGGCAACGCCGCGGAGGTCGAGGCGGTGGCCCAGCAGCTGTGGTTGCGGAAGATGCACGGCCGCCCACGGGTGCTCGCACGGCGCGTGGAAGGAGGGCGGGCCGAGCTCGTCTTCGCCCAGTCGACGCCGGGGAACCCGAAGCGGGGGCCCGGCATGTCCTGGTCCACCCTCACGGGCATGATCGCCCGCGCCGCCGGCAACAAGGCCCGGGTGGCCCGGCAACTCGGGGTCTCGCGGGCGACCCTCTACCGCTGGCTGGACGCGTTGGAGCCGGAGGAGTCCGGGGACCGGGAGTGCCCACCGGCCTGAACGGCCGACGCCGTTGGCCGCACGTCCATGCCGTAGGATCGGTGGTAGCAGACGCGCGTCCGCCCCGCGTCCAGATCC